>JABHJJ010000124.1 GCA_018691945.1 Candidatus Nitrosopelagicus sp.
AATATTAGTCTCGGGGTTAACATGACACATGCCAAGATCGATAATGCTGTCAATAATGCAATAGACCATGGCATAGTAGTTGTAGCTGCTGCAGGAAATAGCGGTCCAGATAAAAGTACTATTGGAAGTCCAGCAAGAAATCCAAATGCGATAACAGTGGGAGCCACTTATAATAATCGAGATTCAAGTATGGTTTCAACATTACAAGTTGGAGAAACGCAATTTCAAGTATTGCCAATGCTTGGAACAAATATAATTTCAGACCCAATATCTACAGACATAATATTTGGAAAATATAGTAGAGAGAATGATTTTGATGATCTTGATGTTAGAGGTAAAATAGTTCTAGCAGAAAGAGGAGGCGAAACACCTGATGAGATTGTATTCTTTTCAGATAAGGAAATTTTTGCATCAAAGAATGGTGCAAAAGGATTAGTCGTTTACAATAATCAACCGGGTATATTTTTTGGAGAATTAATTCATGAGTATGTAAGTGAGGATTACTATCCTTCTATTCCTACAGTTTCAATGACAAGAGAGGAGGGATTGGAACTGAAAAAAATTCTGGAGTCAGAGACATCAGCTACACTCAACGTGTTTAATCATCCAGATTTTATTGCGACGTTTAGTGCAAGAGGACCAGTTTCACCATTTTATCAAAAACCAGATTTGGTTGCGCCAGGAGTTTTTGTAAATACAACCTCGTTAAAAAACTTCTATAACATTACAAGTGGTACAAGTTATGCTGCACCACATGTTTCAGGTGCAATAGCACTACTATTGGAAAAGAATCCAGAACTTACTCCTCATGATATTAAATCAATTTTGATTACAACTTCAGATGTAATTACAGATCAGTACAAAAAAGAATTTGAATTTGATGCAGGAGGAGCAGGTAGAATAGATTTGAAAAAAGCATTTAATTCGGAATTAATTTTTGATCCACCAAAATTGATATTCAATCTATCAGGACAAGAAATTTCAGAAAGACAGGTGATCAAGATGAATGCGTTTGGTGATTCAATTAATATTCAAAAAGTTGAATTTTCAGGCGAAGATAATGTTGAATTTGATTATGAAGTAAAGGATTCTTCATTGTATATTACTTCAAAATTAATTGAAAATAAATCTGGAGTTTTTGAGAGTAGAGCATTCATTACATATAATGACATAACATATCAGGTTCCAATAATCGTTAGAGTAACAGAAGCTACAATAGTTATTTTGGAAAAAGAAAATGAATTATCATTTCAGGTAAAACGTCCGATAGATTGGGAATATGCAAAAATTACAGTTACAAATAGTGAGACATATGAAGAACAGACTCTTTCCATAACTCCAACTAAATTTGAAAGTTTGAAATTGTATGAGGCTGGTCGATATTGGATTGAGACTAATATCAAGAATAATGAAGAAACATTTGATGTGTATGATGTTTATGATATTAAAACAGACGCTAAAGAAAAAAAGCCAATAGTCTCAAGTACTGAATTACCTGAACGTGCATTAATAATTTTAATAATAATTTTCAGTATAGTAATAGTTGTAGGATTTAAGTTTAGAAGAAAAAATTACTGAATTTGAGGACCAGCATTTCTTATTTCAGGAGAAACATCTTTGAATTTTGTAAAGTTTTCACCAAACATTTGGGCTAATTTCTTTGCAGACAAATCATAGGAATCCTTGTCAATCCATGTATTTTTTGGATCTAATACATCAGAAGGCACTCCAGGACATTCAGTAGGAACATCAAGATTGAAAATATCATCATGTCTGAATTTTATCAAATCAAATTTTCCAGTTAATGCCGCAGTTACCATTGCTCGACTATATTTTATGCTGATTCTTTTTCCAACACCATATGCACCGCCAGACCAACCAGTATTGATTAGATAAACAACAGTATTGTGTTCAAGAATTTTTTCTCCTAACATTTTTGCATATACAGATGCAGGACGAGGCATAAATGGAGAACCAAAACATGCAGAAAATGTTGCCTTTGGTTCTTTAATTCCACGTTCAGTACCAGCAAGTTTACTTGTGTAACCGGACATGAAATGAAACATAGCACTTTCTTTTGTTAATTTTGATACAGGTGGTAATACGCCTAATGCGTCAGCAGTTAAGAATATTATAACTTTAGGATGACCACCTACACTTGGTATTATAGCTCCTGGGATGTAATCTAGAGGATATGCTGCACGAGTATTTTCAGTTAAACTACCATCATCAAAGTCTGGTTTCAAGGTATCTTTGTTTACTACTACATTTTCAAGTACTGCGCCAGATTTAATCGCGTTCCAGATTTGTGGTTCTGCTTCTTCGTTAAGGTTAATACATTTTGCATAACAGCCTCCTTCAAAATTAAAAACTCCACTTTGAGACCAACCATGTTCATCATCGCCGATTAACATACGTTCAGGATCTGCGGATAGACTTGTTTTTCCAGTACCAGATAAACCAAAGAATAATGCAGTATCACCACCTTGACCAATATTTGCAGAACAATGCATTGGGAAGACATCTTTTTTTGGCATCAAATAATTCATTACAGCAAACATTGATTTTTTCATCTCTCCTGCATAATTTGTTCCACCAATCAATACAATTCGTTTTGAGAGATTAATCAAAATGAAGACATTTGTTCGAGTTCCATCAATTTCAGGAATTGTTTCAAAGTCATTTAAGCATAAAATTGTAAAGTCTGATTCATGAGAGTTTAATTCTTCATTTGAAGGTCTAACAAATAACTGTCTACAAAAGAGATTTTGCCATGCGTGGTCATTGATTACACGAATTGCCAATCTATTTTCTTTGTCAGCACCAACAAATCCATCAAAAACATAAAGAT
>JABHJJ010000125.1 GCA_018691945.1 Candidatus Nitrosopelagicus sp.
CTCATTTTTAATTCAGACAATTAGATTGCTATGGACAAAATATACAGAAATTTGTGATATTATTAAGAGTGCAAGTGATAGATACAGTTCGGGAGGAACAACATTAAGTAGTTTTTCAACAGAAAAAGCTGGACTACTTGAATTTCTAAAACTATCATTCAAAATTCAAAATGAACAAGAAAGAATTGGAATTTTAATTCTAAGACACATTCATGGAAATGATAAAGATGCTAACGCAATAGATACTGCAAAATTAAATATCTGGTTAGAATGTATACGAGTTGCACCAAATGCATTTAGATTTAATGATTTAAGAAATAAAAAACATGTTCTTCCAAATTTATCTTTAAATCTTTCAGTTGGTGACGCATTAATTGGATTAAATCCAGAAAAAACTTCTAAATGTTTAGATCAACAAAGAAGTGCAATTGCAAGTATATTTGGAATGAGAAGAAAATATTCAGAAAAATTTGATGTTACAAACTTTGCACATGATGCTGTCACGATACGTGATGGGTTGAATGATTTTGTCGATATGGAATTCTCTGAAGAAATTGATAGCCCTGGAATGAATGCATTTCTCCCTGCATTTCAAAAAAAAATAATTCTTGAATTAGTAAAAGATTTGAATCCTACTCATTGGGCTTTAGCACATTTTAATGCATATTTTAACGAAGATGGGACACTAAAAAATGAAAATGAACAAGGTTTTGATGTAATTCTTGGAAATCCACCATGGGAGGTTTTAAAACCAAATGATGATGAATTTTTCAGTGATGAATATAACAAAGATGATTTGACATTATTTCGACAGATAAATACCACAGAAAAAGAAAGAATCAAAACAACTCTACTTACTAATCCCGAAATAGCAGATAAATATGAAAAATACAAAAATGGAATAAATCTACAAAGACAGTATTATGGTGAGACTGGAGAATATGATCTACAAAGAGGTAGTACTAACCAGCAAAGAGGAATTGATGCGGATTTATACAAATTTTTTATTGAAAGATATTATAATTTATTAAAAAAAAATGGAGTTGCAGGCGTAGTTTTACCAGTTGCCTTTCTCTTACACTTGGGAGCTTTAGGATTGAGGGATTTGCTTATGAATAAAACAGAGATAAAGACGCTTTTTGTATTTGAAAATCATAGAAAGCGTTTCTTTTCAGATGTACATGCACAATATAGGTTCATGAATTTGGTTTTTCAAAAAGGAGGTCAAACTGAAAAATTTGATAATTCATTCCGTATGAGAGAAACAAATTTTCTCATCAAAAATGAAGTACCGCTAGTATATGATGTAAGTATTTTAGAGAAAACATCACCAGATACTCTTGCAATTTTAGAATTTAGAGATCAAAAAGATATTGAACTTACAAAAAAATTATATTCAAAATATCCATTAATTAAAGAAAATCAAAACGATGAATGGCGGGTTACTTTTCAAAGAGAATTTCATATGACCCAAAATAGGAATTTGTTTAATGAAAATCAAGAAGGTTATGTATTATATGAAGGAAAGATGATCCAACAATTTGACAATCATTTTGATTCTTCGAAAGGAGGATCTGATGCAAGATATTGGATAAAAAAGAATGAAGGAAGAGATGAATTATCTAGATTGCAGGCAGGAAGAATTTCTAGTTCATCTACTGTTTCAAATCCCGATATTAAGATCGATTGTGATTATTATAGATTAGGATGGAGAGATATAACAAATGCAGTTGATAAGAGAACATTATATGCAACAATTCTTCCACCTAATGCATTTTTATCACAAACAATTAGCTACATGAGACCAAATTTCTTTAATGGAAGAGAATTTCAGCCTGCATTAAGCTTGAAAGAAATAGTATGTTTATGTGGATTTTTTAATTCATTGGTAGTTGATTTTATAATTCGACATAGAGTAGGTCTACATGCCACAATGTCTATAGTGGGCGAAATACCGGTTCCTAGACTAAAAGAAGGTGTCAAATATTTTTCTGAAATTGTTCAGTGTGTAGGTAAGCTAATTTGTGTAACAACAGAATATGATGAATTGAAAAGTAAAATAGGAATTTCTTCGGGAGAAACAAACGAAGACAAACGAGAAGACATAACTGCAGAATTGAATGTTTATGTTGCAAAGCTTTACGAATTAGATGACAATGAGTTACAATACATTTTAGATACTTTTACTCAAGTAGAAGATTCACTAAAAGATAAGATAACAAAAAAATGGAATAGTATCCAAGTGTGAGGATTCGTGAAACAATGCCAAGCTGTGTTGTTGACTCATACAA
>JABHJJ010000126.1 GCA_018691945.1 Candidatus Nitrosopelagicus sp.
CTGGTACCATCTTAGGTGCATTTATTTCAGATGTGATGACTCCTGTTGCATTTCAAATTCTATTTGCATTTGTATTGATTGCTTCTGCAGTTTACATTTTTGTTAAACGTGCAGTAAATGAGAAACCATATAACCGAACTGCTTTAATGATGGTGATATCTGCAGGTGCAAGCTTTTTTGCAGGAATAATCTCTAGTTTGTTTGGAATCGGTGGTGGAATTGTGTTTGTTCCATTAATGGTGATTGGTATAGGTATTCCTATGAGAAAGGCGGCTCCGACAGCACAACTAATCTTGATGTTTGCTTCTCTTAGTGGTCTTTTGGTACACTCTGCATTAGGCCATCCGGATTATTTACAGGCATTTTTCTTGGCAATTGGTGCATTTGCTGGAGGTTTACTTGGTGCTCGATTATCATTAGAAATTAAAGAAAGAAAATTGAAAATTCTTATAACGATTGTTCTTTTAGCTGCTTCAGTAAAATTGATTATCGATTCGATGGGGGTTCTTTTTTAATTCTGTAAAGATTTTTTTTTGAAGTTAGAACTAATTCTCCATCTTCAAATGAAGCTTCAAAATCAACGCTAATCACACCAAATTCCTCATCAATATCTCTCTTATCTGAAATTACAAATTTTAGTCGCATCACTTGATCTGTATACACTGGTCTCAAAAATCGTGTTTGTCTATTTTTCCATTCCTCATCTCCATCTATTCCGTATAGCACAATGTAATTTCCATAAATCTGCCGTAATCTTGTGAATTCTCCTTCCATTCTTGAAATAATTGCCCGTCCTGAAACAACTCTGTTCTCATTTTCGCCCGAATCTATCTCAAACATTGCATTTTTTATTCTTGAAAATCCAAGATATTCTTCTAATTCCTTTTTAGAAATACTTGTGGTGGAAATAAACGTGTCACTAATCTTTAATGTTGAAAATTTTTCCATTTCTATCTTGATTCATCAGGGCAGAAAATTACTTCTGCACTGGATTTAGAATCATTAGATATTGAATAATTGATTGCATCTGTAATTCTTGCATTGTTTGGCTCTTTACCATCTACTGCACCTGCCAATACTAGAAATACTCTTACATTTGATTTCAAAACGTCACTTAATTCTTGATTTACAGTTGTGGCAAATGGTCTTAATGCTCCTCTGAATACCTCTACTTTTGCTCTTTCTCCTCCACCAATCTTTTTTCCATATGGTAAGTCTGGACCAATAATCACGATTCTTCCTGTTGCATCTTTGAAAAGTCTTGGATCGTCTGAACCATTTGGAACAAATATGTTCATCGCATTTTGACTGACTGTAGCTGGAATATTGATGAATTTGTTTGTTAATCCATCCCACTCTTTTCTAGATAATTCAGTTAATCTTGAAATGTTTGGAACCTTGCCTGTTATATGGATAAACACCTCGATATCGCCTTTTGATTTTGCAGTGTTAAACCATCTTGTAATTTCTTCATTCTTTGAAAAATCTATTACGTGTGAATGAAATTTATTTGTAATTGAATCTTGAACTTCTTTTGAACATTTGTCTGATATGAAACAAATTGCTTGACCTCCATTTGATTCTATATTTGCAGCAATTTCTTCTGCTCTCTTTGCATCTTCTTCATCTGTTGCATCAATCGTCAAAACTGCAATCTTTGATGAATAATCATACTGTTTCACTGTTTCTGGAATTGATGTGATATGAGATCTTACAGGATAGAAAACTCGATCTCCTGGAATAATCTTTCCATTTAGAATTTTTGCCTGATCGTCATCTGCAAGTGTTAGAATTGTGGTTGCAACCTGATCTTGTGATAGGAACTGTTGGTCTGGAATCATAGTAGACGTGTTTTTTTGAATTTTCTCTGCTATACTTTGAACTTTATTTAATAAATTAGTAAGCGTTGATTCTTGTTTGCCTAATTTTTCCGCAGCTGCTTTAATTCCATTTTTAATTGTCTCCTCATCTTCTCCAAGTAATCCTAAAATTTCCTTGTTTACAATTTCAACTTCTGTAGGTATTAGTTCTTCAAACCCACTTACTCTAAGAAATTCTGATGCTGCTTTAGGATAAACTGTTTTATAAATTCTATCCGAATGCACTGGTCCTGGATTTGTTCCAATTGATACAATTCCTTTTTCAGTTAACTCCCATGACATAGCTTCTACCAGTCTGTTTTTTGCTCCTTGTGATGCGGTATATGGACCTCGGAATCTATATGGTCTCTGTTCTAATGGTCTTTCTTCTGCAAAGAATGTTGAAATTGTAATAATTTTGGCACCTTCTTTCATAACTTTCAATGCCTGTACTGATGTCCAAAATGTTCCTGTAAGATGAATATCAACTGTACTTCTAAAATCTTCTAACGGTGCATGTGCAAAACATGTAACTGGACCTGAAACTCCTGCGTTATTTACAACTATATCTACATTCACACCTTCATTTTTTAAGGCATCAAACATTTCGGTAATAGCATTTTCATCACTAACATCTACCCCTGAAAATATTTTTACAAAACCATTTGAATTTTTTTCATTAATTATTTTTGTTAGCATTTCAGATGTACTCTCAAGTGGTTCTTTTCTTCTTCCTAAGATGATGACGCTAGCCCCACTTTCTACAAATTTTTTAGCAACCGTCATTCCTATGCCGGTCCCACTACCTGTGATTAAAACAACTTTATTCTCAAACTTCAATCTGACAAAATTTTTGACTGATTTGCAGAATAAATTCCTTACCACTAGGGAATTATCTTTATTTGTGGGTAATCTTGCAGATAGCTAATGCATGATACGGAATCTGAAACATTTGTCATACAGTCTATACCAGAAAAATTCTCAGATATGCTAAAAAAGATCGCTGTATCTTCAACTCCAAAAGAAATTGCAACTGATGATGTTGAAAATGATGATTATTACAGTAGAGCGTTTTCGCAAACAACTCGAATGGTTACAAATAAAGGCTGTTTAGATGTCACTGGTACAAACATTGATGTCATTCAGATAATTCAAAAGGGATAATCATGCAAGATCCAAATCCACTCCCATGGGGCGCTCAAGACCGTTTTCAAGCACACTATATTGTAAGAAAACAATCAGATGATTCTATAGAACTTACTGCACGGACTGTTCTAGAAACCTCTGGTCATTTTGGCTCAAAAAAAGTTACTAATGTTCAATGGCAAGGTGGAAAAATTGCTGATACATTAAATTCTGATTCCATCTTGAATGAACTCATTGCACAACAATCTGTAGACGATGCAATAATAACTGTTGATCCTACATCAAAAGGTGTTAGAATATATGGTAAATGGAAAAATAGTTTTGAATTCAATGTATCCAAGAAACAATTTGAGATCTTTGATAAAATAGCTGGTCACATCAAAAGTTTCTAGGCTTTCCACCAATCAAGTGCAACGTAATCAACTTTTTCTTTTCCTGATGGAATTGCTAAAATGAATTGTTTTTTAACACTTGTAGCTAATCTGCCTGCTAATACAATATCTGTTGATGCCATATTCTCATTTCTATTGTAAACTTGAACTAAAAATGGTGCATGATCAATTCCTGGTCCTTTCTGATACACTGCAAAATCACATCCAAATTTTATACCGGGATTCACAATGTAACCTTTATCTCTAAAGTCTTTGTAAACTTGAAATTTCTTTTCAAAGTTATGGTACTGCTCTTGACATATTTCAAACATCTTCTTTATTGTAATTTTTTTCTTGTTTTTGTAAATCTGGATCTTTGATTTACTCATTAGATAATACCCTTCTATCAAATCTAAAATTAATGGAACATCAATCTCATTTAATTTTGGTTTTGGAATTCCAATTGGTTTTCCATAATAACCTTGACTAAATAATTTTTTAGAATCTTCTAAATCTAATACTATTAACCGATTTTCTAATAACTCTGTCTTCAAAATTATAAGCTCAATGCCAAAAGAATGAATGAATCTGAAACTTCTTGACATTTGTCTGCCATCTCTTCAATTCCTTCTATGGTATCTTTCATCAATAACATCTCACTCGTCGAAGAAATTTCAAGTGCCCTCAATACCATTTTTCTATATTTGATATCAATTTCTCTTTCTAGTTTTTGTGTGTCTTGTGCCAGTTCAATGGATTTTGCAGAATCTGAATTTAGACTCCTAATAATCTCATTTAATTTGTAAATTTCATCTACAACTAATTCAATTAATTCTGTAAGATCGCCATCCAGTTTTGATGATTTTAATGTAGTTGCTTTGATGTTTGATAATTTGAAAGCAATGCCTGTGATATACCCTGCAATCTCATCCATGGTATAAGCTGTATTTAGTAAATTTTCACGATTTAGAATTAGACCTCCAACATCAGCAACATCTCTTGTGATCTTTCTTCTTAGAGTTTCTACCTCTTCTTCTAATGATGTAATTTGTTCCATTGCATCTTTAATCCCTGCTTTATCTTTTTTTACAATTAATTCAGGTAACTGTGAAAGACTTCTTCCTGCATTTAAAATTCTGTTAATTTCATCTTGTAAAACGGCAACTGCCTTACGCTTTGCCTGTACTTCTAATTCCCCACTATACATAACGAGTTTTTCTTCAATTCATACGGAATATTAAGGCTTGGTTAATTGAATTTAACCTATTTCTGATTTACTGTCTTTTTTTGCACTTTGTAGAGTGCAATAACTTCTTCATCTGTAGATGCATCTTCCGCATTCTTCTCAGTCCTAATCTTTCCTGTGAATTTTGGGAATCTTAACGCAAGTCCTGTATTCTCTTTAATTTTATCTGATGCTGTCTTATGAATTGGGCTTTGAGTGATCTCCGATGCAACAATTTCGATAACTAATTCTGGTTCAAACCACATGTCTGCTGCCATATCGCTAATAATTCTTGGATTTTTTTTCAGTGTAACTTTAGGTGAAAGAATTTGGTATAATTGATCTAAACTCTCATCTGAAAAACCTGTGCCAACTTTACATATGCTTGGAAAAACATCCTCTTCGTCATTATATGTTGCAAGTAATAATGTTCCATACTTTCCAGTACGTCTTCCTTTTCCAAAAAATGCTCCAATGACTACAAGGTCAAGACTATCTCCAAGATCATTTTGATATTCTCTTTTTAGTTTAAGCCAATTACTTCCTCTAATTCCTGCTCTATATGTTGAATTCAAATGCTTTAGCATCAATCCTTCACATCCTGAATTAATTGAATTTTCCAAAACCTCTAAAATTTGTTCTTCGTTGTTTATAATTGACATTGGAATTAGTCTTGCAAAGTCATCTTCTTTGATAATTTTCTCCAATAATTTTCGTCTTTCCATATATTCCATCTCCATGCAATTTTTTCCATTTGAAAATAACACATCAAAGAAATTTACAGTGATAGGATATTTCGTCACTGCCTCATCAATCTCATACTTTCTTCTCCTATGCATTAATTCTTGAAATGGTAAAAAATCTCCGGAGTTAGTATTCATTGCTACTACTTCTGCTTCTAAAATAACATCGTCAGAAATAATTAATTTTGAAATTTTTTCAACGATGTCTGGATAGTATGAGGTAATGTTTTCTAAACTTCGAGAAAAAATCATTATTGTATCTTTTTGTTTATGTATCTGTGCACGTTCTCCATCTAACTTGTATTCTGCAGCAAAATCATTCTGAAATTTCTTTACTGTTTCCTCTCCACTCTTAATTCTATCTGCTAACATTGGGCGAATTGGATTAAACAATTGAATCTGAAATTTTCTTATTTGCTCTATTCCTCCTGTTGAAACAACTTGGGCAACTTTTCCCAAATCACTTGAAACATTATATGCATTTTCAATAACTTCTCTATTCTCTTTTTCTCCCGTAAATGCTATTGCTAATGCATCCATGACTGTATTTTCTGCAATCCCTAATCGTAATGTTCCGAGTAAAATTTTCAAAATAAATTTTGCTTCTTGCGGCGTTGCATCATTTAGTATGCTTGAAACATATCTCATCTTCATCTCTTGTGAACCTTTTCCTTCTAGATTTGAAATTTTGAGTAATGTCTCGTAAACTCTCTCCAGCGTAATTGTTTCTGATAAAAAAGTTGTCTGAATCTTTTGCTGTAAAATATTTTCCGCGGTCTGTCCTAAATCTCCTCCTTTGTTATAATCTTCCTCGATTTTTTTTAATGGTATGCCTGATGATTTTGACATTGCTTTCATTACAAGCTTTTCTGCAATCCCAAGTTCTACCCCTTCAAAATTTGGTCTTAGTTTTCCCTGAATGAGATAAACAGCTTTTGAAATCACGTCTTCTGGAATCTCTTTTATTAATTCTACTAGGATGTCTGTTAGCTCGAGTCGTTTACTTGTCGCTTCCATCTTCTGAAATGCGTCTGAAATAATTGAAAATTTCATGTATTATTCTAGTTTTGATGTTTTATTTGATTAACTTTTGTTCTAGATGTATCTGAACATAACTTTTTTTCGGTCTTTTTTAACGTCTGAGACTAGCGCAAAGTTGTTTAACGGATATGCCTCTTTGTATTGTTTCATAAAACTCCATGCTACATCATGATTTCTGAATTCAGTCCGTAGTCCTGGTAGTACTGTCTCTTTCCCATCAATATCGAATGCTACCACTGAGTATTGTTTAGGTCTGTTATGTGGCCGTGCTCTCAGAAACCATGACAATGCAAAACCAAACGCTGCTACTAAAATGAAGCCTGCTCCAATATCTTTGAAAACTGGCCAGAAAATATCTGGAATAGTCTGACTAAATAATTGAACAACAATATGTGAAAACGTCAATACTGCGGCAATTGTTATTGCAATCTTTGTTATACTATGCGAAAAGAATGAAAATTGAAATTCATATCTTGAAATCATCTGCTATGTTTACACCTACAATTGATTTAATCTTTTCCTAAAAAACTATTATCTTAGTCTGGATCTTCATAATTTTCTTTTCTTTCACTGGAATTTGATTTTGAATCCATTGGGACCATTTTTTCTTTGACTACACTCATTCTATCTTTGTATCCTTCTGCATATTCTAACTCATCTGGGACTAGTGTTGCTGGGTGAATGAATCCTTGACTTCTAATCGCTAATGCCTTTATTGTTGCTTGCTCTCTTATGTAATCCCAATCTGGAGTTGAGAATCCGTCAAATGGACCCGTAAATTTTCCATCATGCATGCTGAAAACAAGTGATTCAACAATTGGAATACAGAAATTGATTGTTGCTGCAGAATTTAATTTCACAGGCATTAGTGGC
>JABHJJ010000127.1 GCA_018691945.1 Candidatus Nitrosopelagicus sp.
AACTGCACGAATAGAAGCTGCACTATATTCAGCAGGAAGACCACTAAGCATAGAAGACATTATCAGAGCATCAGGAACAGAATCAAGAGTAAAAACACTGAATTTACTTACAAAATTAATTCAAAAAACAAAATCAGTGTTTAAAGCAATCGAGATTGCAAATTTACCAGATGGATCATATGTCTTCCAACTAAAACCAGAATACAGTTCAACAATTGGAAGAAAATATGCGTCAAGACCAATGTTAGCAAGAGCAACTCAAAAAACATTATCTTACATCGCATACGAACAACCAATTTCTACTAAACAATTAGTAGAAGTTAGAGGTACAGGAGTTTACTCACATCTGAAAGAATTGACTCAACTTGATTTCATAGAACACCAATCTGTTGGAAGATACAAAATTTTTACTACAACTGAAAAATTTAGAAAATATTTCGGAATACAAGGAGATGATGATACATTGAGACAGAAGCTATTCAAAAAAGTGCGTACCAGAAATACTATGCCAAGTACAGCCAATTAGAGTAATACACGTAAAAATTCTCAAATCTTGCGTTTTGTATAAATTAGAGTAATTCAAAAACACTCTATGAAGAAATCTGTAGAGAATCTAAAAACTAGTAAAATAACTGGCGGTCTAAGACATCCATTAAAAACCAGACAAAAGTTTGAAACAGATAGATACCCAAACGAAGCTGAAGGAGGAGAAGAGCAAGAAACAGTAACCAGAAAGACTAGAGGAAATAATAGAAAAACTGGTTTAAAAATTGCAAGCTTTGTAAATTTGGTCATGGGAGATTCTAAAGTTAAAAAATCAAAGATTGTCAAAGTTTTAGAAAATCAAACAAATAATGATTACCAAAGACGTGGAATTATTACAAAAGGTGCAATTGTTGAAACAGAAGATGGAAAATGTAGAATTGTATCAAGACCAGGTCAAAGCGGAACAGTTAGTGGAATTTTAGTAAAGTAGAGACATGAAAGATTACGAACATGTCGTAATCTGGCTTGATTATTTTAACAAGACGTTACCACGAAACAAAGGAAGAAGATTATCAAAAGAGAAATGTGTTTTTGATCCATCATTAAAAGAATTGATTGATGCATCAAATGCGGCAGGATTACAACCTAATGAAACAGAAGAGCAAGTAAGATTTCCAAAAAGACCATACGTTAGATCAGGATACATTGTTCTACCAAAAACAGAAAAGAAGACGATAATACTAGAGAAAATTTCTCAGAAATTAGTGTCCAAACGAGCAAAACAATCAAAGCAGTAATGAAAATAGCTACAAACTAAAGTTTTGTTGACAGAACTTTATGAAAACTATCAAAACGTTTGATTTGTAATTGCAGGAGGTAGGTGAAGTTATGCACTTGGCCAATAGTGGCAGAGTCATTGTAAGACTCAATTTAGAGGTACCAGAAGGTCAAATTCTTTGTGATAGCAATAGTCAAAAAATTGCCAAAGTCACAGAATTAATTGGACCAGTATCAAGTCCCTTTGCATCTGCCATACCACTAACAAATAACTTGAGAAAGATTAGTGGGAAAAAAGTTTTTGCGCTTGATCAAGCTCCTGCAAAGAAAAAAAGCAGGAGAAAATATAGATGAATACACTAGAAATACAATCTTGCTGTAATGAATGTAAATCTCCAGTAGTAGATGACATACATAATGGCGAGAGAATTTGTTCCGGATGCGGCATTGTCGTTGATGAACAAATGGCTGATATGGGTCCAGAAACAAAAACATCAAATCTCGAAGATAAAATGAGACTAGCAAGAGCAAGTGGACAAACAACACTAGCACAACATGATATGGGAATTGCAACTGACATCTCAATTTCATCCACAGATTTTAGTGGAAAAAAGATTTCAAGCTCAGTTTCCAGTCAAATGCAAAATCTAAGAAAATGGCAACAAAGAGTTCGAGTGACATCTCCACGTGAAAGAAGACTAACTAATGTTTTAGGGAAAATTTCCGAAACATGTGATAGTTGTAATCTTTCAAAGAATGTGGTAGAAACAGCATCCATGATTTATCGAAGTCTAGATGGAAAAAATATCGAAGTGAAAGGTAAATCTGTCATAAGCATTACTATAGCGGTAGTCTATATGGCATGCAAGCAATGTGGAATAGTTAGATCGTTGGAGGAAATTTGCAAAAATGTTTGTGCCCCAAAAGATGTGAAAGCAAAAACAAAGTTAGCTGCAAAATACTACAGAAATCTTGTTTTAGAAATAGGAAATGTGAGCACTCCAATTGTTACTATGGACAAGTACATTTCAAAGATCGCAAATCTAACTAAGACAGATGTGAGAGTTGAGCGACTTGCTTTGGAAATTGCTGGAAAAACAAAAACAAAGAGCATTACAGATGGTAAAGCACCCAATGGGATAGCTTCAGCATATCTGTATGTATCTTCAGTTTTGTTAGGACAAAACGTGCTACAAAGAGATGTATCCTCGGTTTCAGGTATCACGGAAGTAACAATCAGAAATAGAGTCAAAGAGATTCTTTCAACACATAAGATGACTTTGACATTAAGACCTATTTTAGCCAAAAAATAATTCCCCCTTTTCTTCTTTATTTTACATTAGGATTAGCTAAAATTCGTCGAGATTATATACGAATGTAAGAAGGAAAATTCAATGGCCGTACTTGAGATAAAGGATTTACATGTACAAAGAGAAGGGAAGGAAATTCTCAAAGGCGTAAATTTGAAAACAGGTCCAGGAGAAGTTCATGCAATTATGGGACCTAATGGTTCTGGTAAGAGTACATTATCTTACACATTATTAGCACATCCAAAATATGAAGTCACTAAAGGAGATATACTTCTGGATGGAGAAAGTATTTTAGAATTAACAGCAGATGAAAGAG
>JABHJJ010000128.1 GCA_018691945.1 Candidatus Nitrosopelagicus sp.
AATTAATTGCACATAGTAAATCATCTTGACCATGACGAGTAGGTAAACCAGTAGAGGGTCCACTTCTTTGATAAAATGTAATAACAACCGGAACTTCATTAATTCCAGCCCAACTCAAGCATTCAGCCATCAATACAAAACCAGGTCCAGAAGTACATGTTGCAGAACGTACACCAGTTAATGATGAACCAATCGCCATACCTATTGCAGAAATTTCATCTTCAGTTTGAATAACAAGTGTAGAACCAGGACGATCTTCATTGATTTCAAGTATCTCATTGGTTTCAAGAAAATTACTTTCATCTGTTGCAGGAGTAATTGGATAATATGACTGGAATCTGCATCCAGCGATTATTTTTCCAAGTGATGTACCATAATATCCTTGAACTAGCAGTGTGTTTTCTTCAATTTCTTTTGCCTTAAATTTGAAGTTAGGTTCATCAAACTTTGCAGCAGCATAATTGTAAGCAAAATTTGCAGCAGATACATTCATGTCAGCTATAGATTTTTTCTTTGAAAAAATTGAATTAATAGATTCAGTTAGTTTTTCAGAAGGAATCATTAACAATCCTAGTGAAAGAGAAACTCCTAGGACATTGAACATACGACTCATGTTTTTGATTCGTGGATTTTCTAATTTTTCAGATAATTCAGTTAAAAGACTACGAAAAGAAACAGAGTGAATTGTTACACCGTTCTCAGATGCCAATTCCAGCATTCCTTTAACATTACTTTCTTTGTTTTTAGATTTTAAAATGTTTTCAAGTCTATCTTTAAAATCATTTTCAAATGTAATTACATCAGAAATTTTCATGTTTTCCAAGGTTGAATCATAAATTATGATACCATTCTCTAAAACATCATCAACATGACGAAAAATTGTTTCTGCATCAAATGCAATTAACATATTTGTTCCTTTTACACTAGAACGAATTTTTTTATCAGAAATTCTTACCGCAAAATAGCTATGCTCACCTTTAATGTTTGAATAATATTCACGCTTACCAAATATCTGATATCCCATTTTTGAAAAAACTTGAGAAAATATATTTGCTGCAGTTTCAACACCACTTCCCTGTGGCCCACCAATCATCCATGTAAAATCTGATACCATATTATGCACCCGTTGCGGCATCAAATAGTGCGCACTCACATTTATCGCGTTCTCCACAATATGGACAAACACAGATACATTGTTCAATTAGTTTTTTACATTCAGAACAATTTAGTAAATCATCAGAAGAAGACAATAGTCTTTGTATGATTAAATATTATAAATGGTTTGACCAAACATCAATGAAAAAACGTTTCAATGTATTAGTTACAAGACGACTACATAGATCTGCACTAGATAAATTAGGAAAAAAATACAATGTTTTTCTACACTCTGGGAAGATTCCAATTCCAAAAAAAAATCTAATAAACAAAATTAAAGATATGGATGGATTGATTTGTCATCCATATGATATAATAGATAAAGAAGTAATCAGTAATGCAAAAAATCTCCAAGTGATTAGTACTTTTAGTGTAGGTTTTGATCACATTGACATTAAAGTTGCAAAAACTCAAGGAATTAGAATTGGATATACACCAGAAGTTTTGACAAATGCAACAGCCGAGTTAGCAATTGGATTAATCCTAGATGTATTAAGAAGAATTTCTGAGGGAGATAGAATTATTCGTAATAAAAAATGGAATCAAATCTTTGGTGCCTATGATTATACAGGAATAGAAGTTTCAGGAAAAACTATAGGCATTATGGGAATGGGAAGAATTGGAAAAGAAGTTGCAAAAAAAGCAAATGGTTTGGGCATGAATGTAATTTATCATAGTAGAAAACCTGTTTCAAAAAATGTAGAAAAAATGTTAAGAGCCAAATTTGTCTCAGAAAACACACTCTACAAAAATAGTGATGTAATTTCACTTCATGTTCCATATAATAAAAATACACATCATTTAATGAATTCAAAAATTTTTAAAAAAATGAAGAAAACTTCTTTTTTGATAAACACATCTAGAGGAAAAATTGTGGATGAAAAACAATTAGTAGTTGCTTTGAAAACAAAACAGATTCTAGGTGCAGGAATGGATGTATATGAATTAGAACCAATGAAAAAAAATAATCCATTGTTAAAATTAGAAAATGTTGTGTTAGCACCACACGTTGGAAGCTCAACGAAAGAAACAAGACAAAAAATGTCAGACATTACAGCAAGAAACTTAATTTTAGGATTAGAAGGAAAAAAATTACTTTATTCAGTTTAATCTAACTGAATCAATACATCATCAGGATTACCTTTAACACAGTCAGTTCCTACTGCTTTGAGTTTTTGAAATTCAAGTGTACCTTCAGGAATTTTTCCTATTTTTTGAAGTTCCCCAATTTTGATAGATACGACTCCCTTATGCTTTTCACACGTAATTCCAACCATGTAAGAATCATCATTATGAACAATTTCTACAACATATTCAGGAGGATTTACACAATCACGTCCATTTTGTTTTACAGAGCATCTATCAGGTAGCATGAGATTACCATTTTGAGGTAATATTAAATTTGTTCTATTATAGAATTAAAATTCCATAATGAATTTTTTTGTGGATTTGGATCTTTTAAGATTCCCTTATTCTGTAATTTTTGAACAACTAAAGCAGAAAATGCAGGTGCCCCAGTAGCACCAGGAGAGTTATAATTCACAATATGAAATGAGTTATGCCCTTCACGTTCTAATACATCAGGAATGAATTTTCCTTCTGGAGATATAACAGGTGTACGTATTCCTGCAGTTCCTTTTTTTGTAAAATAATCTGGTTTTAGAGATGGGATGAAATTCATAACGCGTTGAACCATTGCATCTTTTGAGATTGAGCTTCTAAACTCATGGGTGATTAAAGATAAGAAGTCAGGATTAAGCAATAGTTTTTTTGCACCACCAGTCAAAATATCTCCTAATTTTGATAGTGTAGATTGGATATCAGTTACAAATCCATCATATGTTTCAGGTGTTGGCACAGGTACGGCATTTGGACCAATTTCCGTAGTTCCATCAGCACGTTTAATCCAATGAGGATCAAGAAAAGGGAATTCAGGATGTCTTGCAACAGAATAAATGTTAGTTTTTACAATATCTGCATAATTGCTATCAGCTATCCAATATTCACCTCTAAAATGAAGATCCGAGTATGATTCGAATAGATTAAATTGTTTGGCAATATCAAGTGAATTTCCACCAGAACAATTAATGAGATAATTACATTCAATTGAAGAATTATCTGTGAAATTTATTTGAATCACATCATCATTTGTTAGAAATGACTTAACATTTTTCTCAAAAAGAAATTCGGTGGAATTTTGAATAGAAATTTTTTTAATTTCTTGTGTTAGCTTAGAATAATCAGTCGATACATCACTTTTACATAATAATCCAGAATG
>JABHJJ010000129.1 GCA_018691945.1 Candidatus Nitrosopelagicus sp.
AAAGAAATCAAAGAAATGATTACAAACTATCTCACATTTTTTACAGATACATTTCAAGCAAATTATGATCCAATCCATTTGATACTAGGTGGCAGTATTGGAATAATCGCAATTGTCATCATAATTAAGAAGATTATAGGTATGAAAAATAAAAAATGAAAATCAAAAAAGGGCAAACTAAACGAATAATGTGCAATGTCTGTAAAAGAGAGAAAACTGCGACATTAATTCATGCAAAAACAGGGTTTACAAAAAGAAAACATGGACTAAACGTAACACGAGTAGATACATTCACCTTAGAATATAGTATAGATAAACACCAACGAGGAACTAAACCATGTTTGGGTTCAGATAAAATTCAATCAAAAACACATGATGGGGTAATTGATTCCATATTTTGAGATTTACAAAAATAATGCTTTTTATGTTTAAAAGAATTTGTTCACCTTATCTTGTCATCAAAACACAAACTCGATTTCATTGATTTAGAATTAGAGACAATAAAACAAAACAATCTCTATAGAAAATTACGTTATGGAGAGGCTAACGGCTCTCACATCTCAATTAATGGAAAAAAATTACTCAACTTGTGTTCAAATGACTATCTAGGAATTCCAACTACAAAAATTCAAACCAATCAACTACAATCAAGTTCAAGATTAGTTTCTGGAAATGATGATTCATACAAAAAGTTAGAAAAAAGTTTGGCAAAACACAAATCACAACAAAACAGTTTGATATATCCTACAGGATACATGGCAAATTTGGGATTAATATCATCAATTGCAAACAAAGGTGACATCATATTTAGTGATGAACTAAACCATGCAAGTATTATTGAGGCATGTAAATTGTCTGATGCCAAAATTTCAATCTATAAACATAATGATGTAGAAGATCTAAATAAAAAAATAAAACAAAAAGCAAAAAACAAGTTCATAGTTACTGAAGGGATTTTTAGTATGGATGGAGACATATCACATCTAAAACAAATAACAGAAATTTCAAAAAAATATAATGCAATAACAATTGTTGATGACGCACATGGTGATTTTACAATAGGTGAAGATGGTAAAGGAACACCAAACTATTGCAAAGTCTCAAAAGAAATTGATGTGTACATTAGTAGTTTAAGCAAAGGATTAGGATCATTTGGAGGATATGTAACATCACAAAACAATGTAATTGATTTATGCATAAACAAATCAAAATCATTTATCTATACATCTGCACTTCCTTCATTTTTAATTAAACATGCAACAAAAAGATTTGAATCAAATAGAGATAAACAAAAAAAGAAGCTTGAAAAAAATATTATTCAATTATCAAAAGGACTAGAACAAATAGGCTATACAATAAATTCTCAAACACACATCATCCCAATAATTATCGGTAATGAAAAAAAGGCCATGGATATGGGAGAATTTCTATTAAATCAAGGAATTTTTGCTCAACCAATCAGATATCCAACTGTTCCTAAAAATCAGGCAAGATTGAGAATATCAGTAACTGCATGGCTAACTGAGTCAGATATCAAAAAAGCACTAGTAATTTTTGAAAAAGCATACAAAAAGTTTTTCTAACTATCTCATTGCATCAAAGCCAAGAAATGCAGGTGAGCCAATAATTACTGCAAATGTTATCACAATACCTAAAACAATACCTACAATTATGAAACGTTTGTTCATATGAGAAATTATTATTTCCTAGTTAAAAACGGATTGTTCTCAATGTGGGAATAATATGGAATAACGCTTTAAAGGAAAAATTACAACTTTACCCTATGGCAGAAATTACACTAGCAGTAGCTGCACTTGCAGGGTTAGGATCCTTTGTAGCTCCATGTATTTTACCAATGATTCCTGCATTTCTGGCATATATTTCAGGAACTACACTTTCAGAATTAAATCAAAACGGTTCAAAAACAATTTCAGTCAATAGAACAAATATTATTTTAAATTCAATATTTTTTGTTTTAGGATTCTCAGTTGTCTTTTCAACTTTAGGGGTTATCATTAACAGTGTACTAGTTTCATCTAGCGGGGAATTAGTTGGAGGGCTAAATCAAATAGGAGGAATAATCATTGTAGGTTTTGGTATTTTCTTGTTATTATCAATGAAAATTAATCGATTAAATGTAGAAAAAAAGTTTTTCCCAAAGTCAGCAAAAACTAGTTATCCAATGTCATTTGTTTTTGGTTTAGCATTTGCTGCAGGGTGGACACCATGTGTTGGACCAATACTTGGAACGATTCTAACACTTGCAGCAACTACACCATCAGTTGCTTTTAATTTGTTATTTGTGTATTCATTAGGATTGGGGATTCCGTTTATTTTAATTGGAATATTTTATTCTCGAGCAAACAAAGTAATTCGTTCAATGAGTAAACATTTGAAATATTATAATTTAGTATTGGGAGGGTTTATCATAATTTTAGGAATTTTAGTATTTACAAATCAACTAGCATATATTGCAAATTTTCCACTACTAAACCAATTACTATTAGGATGATATCATGAAAACAGAAGTAAAGACAGCATTAATTTTTGTAGCAGTAATTGCAGTTGCAATAGGCACAATTAGTACGATTTTTTCATCATTTGATAATATCAATACAGCAGATACTCAAGAAAAAATAGATAAAACAAGTTTCAAAAAAGCCCCAGACCTAGTTGGAATTGCACATTACCTCAATACAACTCCAGAAGAATTAATTTCAGTAATGGAGAATAAAGTAATTCTATATGATATTTGGACGTATAGTTGCATTAATTGTGTAAGAACACTACCATACATTACAGCATGGGATGACAAATATTCTGATCAAGGATTATTAGTTATTGGAATTCATTCACCAGAATTTGAATTTGAAAAAAATCCTAAAAATGTTCAAATGGCAATTGCAAAACACGGGATAAATTATCCCGTAGTGTTAGATAATGACATGGAAACTTGGAAAGCATTTGATAACAGATACTGGCCAAGAAAATACATTGCAGACCATGAAGGATACATCAGATTTGATCATATTGGGGAAGGAGCCTATAAAGAAACAGAAGAAGTAATTCAATTACTTTTAGCAGAAAGATCAGAAACAACGGGTAAAACACTAGAAAAAAAGAATTTTGTTAAACTGAGTGAATTTGAACATGCACCAATCCGTACTCCTGAATTATACTTTGGATTTAGTTTTGCAGAAGGAAGGAACCAATTAGGAAACGAAGAAGGATTTTCAAAAAACAAAGTCGTGACTTATCAATTACCTGAACAATTCCGAGAACATTATTTCTACGTGGAAGGAATGTGGAAAAACAATAATGATGGAATGATGTTAGTTTCAGATTCAGGAAAAATTGTACTGAATTTTAAGGCTAAACAAGTTAACATTGTTGCATCAAATGAAGCAGTATTGAAGATTACGTATGATGGAAATCTTATGTCATCAGAAATTAGAGGAGATGATGTTTTACCAGATGGAACAGTGAATATTTCAGAGCCAAGATTATACAACTTGATTGAATCAGCCCAAGAAGGACTGCATGAGATTGTTATAAAAATAGAAAATCCTGGCTTTGAGGTATTCACATTTACTTTTGGATGATTTTCACTAGGCATCATGTAGAGTTACTTAAGAAAAATTGATCCATTTAGATCAATTTTTTTTAGTCTTTCTATAAAATGCCAAATTATGCAGTTTCTTACATGGTATCATTTTCAGAGAAGTGGAATATTTTAAAAAATAAGGAAACACTGTCTCAGAAATTCATGGGTACTGTTAAACCTGAAGCCCCACTAAAACACAGATTAGATGTAGCACAGAAGAAGCTACAACTCCAGATTAGTAAATTAGGAGAAACTGAGCAAAAATTAAAACAAAAAGATACAATGTTTATGGACAAAATTGTAGAAGCAACAAAAGCAAATAATCAACCTTATGCAAAAATGTATGCAAATGAATTAGCAGAGATAAGAAAGACAAACAAGACAGTGAGTAACGCAAAATTATCAATGGAACAAGTTCAGATTAGATTAAACACCGTTTCAGAATTAGGAGACGTAGTAGTAACACTAAGCCCATGTATGTCATTAATCAAAGGATTAAGCACATCATTAGGAGGAATGATGCCAGAAGTAGCAGACTCGATGCAAGACCTATCAAGCATGCTTGGAGATATTGTAACAGGTTCTACTATTACCCATGAAGGAACAATGGGTGAATTTACAACATCTAATGGCGATGCACAATCAATACTTGATGAAGCACAAGCAATGGTGGAAGGTCAAACTAGACAAAACATGCCAGAGCCACCAATCAACAACAGTATTGAAGATATACTAAAAGAAAGAGAAGCAATCTAATCGTTCTTTTTAATTTCTTGAAGTAATTTCTTGATTCTAGAAATTGTCGGATAGCTATAACCTCTCTTTCGATAATTTTTAATCATTAATTTCCAATTGTTTAATCTCCAAGTGGCTTGTTCAGGTGTTATTGAATGAACTTCATTGTTGATTATGCTTTTTCTACCAACTTTCAGTGTTCCAGCATCTTTTGCATCCCACCTATTTTTTGCAAATTTTAATCCAATTAGTATTTCAGATATAGGCATGCCAGAGAAATATGATTTGATTTTCTTAATTTCATCATCAGATAGATCGTCTTTTGATGAAATGGAAATCTCTTTTACCATGAATTAAAAAACAAGTACTAGAATATCACAAATGTGCTAAATTTCATTCAACAAGATAGTATTTTTTTCAACAGCCAAGAAAACTGAAAAATGAATGGTTACATGCGGTGTTATAGATCCCAAATCCAAAGATGGCAACTGCGCATAGAATTAACGGTATAACAACAATTTTTTCTTTGTAGCCCACATTACAGATTGGCGCAATTGTTAAATTAACCATTCGAACCATTTTAAATTACATTGATGCCATCACAACAAGGTTATGACAGAGCAATTACTGTCTTTTCGCCTGATGGAAGGTTATATCAAGTAGAATATGCAATCGAGACTGTTCGAAGAGGTGCAATTGCAGTGGGAATTAAGACTAAAGATGGCGTAATTATCGCAGTAGAAGAGAAATCAAGAAAGTTACAGATTATCAACACACCACAAAAAATATTTCAAATTGATTATCATATTGGAGCAGCGGCGGCAGGGTACATCCCAGATGCACGTTCACAAATTGATAATGCAAGAACATTTTCTCAAAGTAACAAACTGGTATATGATGAAGCCGTAGAAGTTGAGACAGTTGCAAAGCACTTGGCGGACCAATGTCAACAATATACACAATATGGTGGAGCAAGACCAATCGGAGTTTCATTAATTATTGGAGGAATTGATCCTGCAGGAACTAATTTGTACATGACAGACCCAAGCGGATCATACATATCATATGATGCAATATCCATTGGTGCAAACTCAGATGCAGTTAATGAGTTTCTAGAAAAAAATTACAAAGCAGATATGTCACTTGATGATGCAGCATTATTAGCTATTGCTGCAATTTACATTTCAAGTGAAACAAAAGAGGGGATTGAGCATATAAAGATGTCAAGAGTTTCTGGAGAAAATGGTGTTTTTGAATTTATAAAAAATGAAGAGATAGAAAAATTTGCA
Source organism: Candidatus Nitrosopelagicus sp. (assembly GCA_018691945.1). Lineage (GTDB taxonomy): Archaea > Thermoproteota > Nitrososphaeria > Nitrososphaerales > Nitrosopumilaceae > Nitrosopelagicus. The sequence continues at coordinate 5,629 of JABHJJ010000129.1, forward strand.
GCAGATGCAAAAACAAAGTTTCCATCTGATGGAAAATAAGTTATTTTCACTTTCACATATAATTTAAAATGAAACTATCAATTGCAATACCTGATTCATCATTAAAAGATGAGAAAAAACATGAAAATAAAACACGGAAAATTTTTCAGATTGCACGTGCCGCAGGAATATTTCAGATAAACAATATAATAATTTACAAGGATGGACGAGAATTTGAAAATGACTCGAAATTATTATCTACAATTCTACGATATCTAGAAACACCTCAACATTTCAGAAAACGCTTGTATCCTAAATCAGGATTGTTACAATTTGTTGGAGCATTATCCCCAATTAAGATGCCAAATCAAGGAGGAACATCAGATGCAAAACAAGTAAAAAAAGACGATATAAGAGAAGGAGTAATTTTTCCAAAAGAGGGTAGAAAATTCATAGACCTAGGAATTGATTATTCAGTTCCATATCATGGAAAAAAAGATATTGGAAAAAGAACAATAGTAAAGATCAAAGATACATTTCCAAATTTTACAGTGTATGATATAGAAAAAAATCAAATTCCAAAGTTTTGGAGTTATAACGTAAAACACGGAGGGAATTTATTTTCACTTCTCAGCGAATGGAAAGGCCCAAAAATACTCACAAGCAGAAAATCAAAAAAGATCAAGGAAGAAGACATGCAAAAGATTCTTTCCTCAAAAGAAGAGATTCTAGTAGTGTTCGGAACAACAGATAAAGGAATTCATGAGATGTTAGATAAAAAGATCAACAATATTCAAAATTTTAAAGCATGGAATTTTTTCGCGCACCAAGGAACAGAAACAGTTCGTCTTGAAGAAGCAATTTTGGGATGTTTGTCAATTATCAACGCTCAAGCATTCAACAGATAAATTATAAAAAAAATTACAATCACAATATGAAAAATCAGAAAAAATTTTTGATATTAGCTATATTAGTAGGAATTGTCGGAGTAGGGATCGGTGCGGTTACAATTTTTTCAATGGTATCAGAATTATATTCTCCATAGAAAATATTTCAATAATCAATAAAGAAAATTGAGATTCTCACAGCATATAAGGGGGTTAACGATACTTTTCATTTATCCATGGGACATAGAAAACGTAGTCAACCAAGAAGAGGAAGCTTAGCATATTCTCCTAGAATACGTGCAAAAAGTATGGAAGCCCGAGTTCGTGCATGGCCAAAAATAAACAGTGAAGAGCCAAGACTACTCGCACATGCAGGATACAAAGCAGGATGTGTGCAATTGGTCAGTATTGACGACAGAGAGCACACACCAAGTCATGGAAAACAACTTGTAACACTTGGAACAGTCATTGCAACACCACCAATTACAATAGTAGGGATTAGAGGATATTCAGTTGATACTAATCATACAAGAAATGCAGAATTTGATTCATTTGCAAAAGATTTACCAAAAAATGTACAAAATAATTTAAAAATTAAAACAGAAGGAACCCCAATTGATGAAGCAGAAAAACATTTGAGAAAAATTAAAGAGATTTTTGCAATAGTCACAACAACCCCAGGAGATGTCAGTTTAGAAATGAAAAAACCATATATTTTTGAGGTTAAAGTCGAAGGAGGAGATATACCAAAACAATTTGCATTTACTAAGGAACTATTAGGAAAAACTGTCAAAGTAGATGAAGTTTTTGAAAATGGAACATATGTCGATACTGCAGCAATTACAAAAGGAAAAGGTTGGCAAGGTGTAATTTACAGATGGGGAGTAAAAAGAAAACAACACAAATCAAGAAAGACCGTCAGAGAAGTGGGGTCACTAGGTCCAATTTCACCACAAAGTGTCATGTATACAGTTCCAAGAGCAGGACAAACAGGATTTCATCAAAGAATTGAATATGATAAGAGAATAATGATAATGAGTAATACAGAAAAAGAAGAATATAAAATAAATCCTGACGGAGGATTCAAACACTTTGGAAATGTTGCAGGAGATTTCATAATTGTAAAGGGATCAGTGCCAGGTACCTATAGAAGGTTAATCAAACTTAGAAAACAAATTAGAAATGAACCAAAAAAGATAGTCAAACCAAACGTATTGGAGGTTGTAATCTAATGAAAAGAACTGTTCTAACAATTAATGGTAAGAAAGATAATGATATTGAACTTCCAAATGTATTTGAAACAGAAGTTAATCGTACATTAATTCACAGAGCATTCATCAATTTACAAACACATGGATTTCAGAAACATTCTACAAAACCAACAGCAGGGATGGAAGTAGTTGCAGATTCAAATGACCCACCAACTGGCAGAGGAGTTGCAAGAATTGCCAAGATCAAAGGAGGAGGAGGAGGACGTGCAGGACAAGCAGGAGAAGTTGCATCAACCAGAGGAGGACGTCAAGCACACCCACCAATTGCTGCTAAAGTGATTTACAAAAAAATAAACAAAAAAGAAAATAAATTGGCATTATGTTCAGCACTGGCGGCCACAACTTCAAAAGAGTTAGTTGAGAATAGAGGTCACAAAGTAGAAGGAATTGATGCATTTCCATTAATAATTTCAGACGATATTGAGAAAGTTTCTAAGACCTCAGAATTAATCAAAGTTCTAAATGACTTGAAAATTACTCAAGATGTTGACAGATTAAGAAGCAGAAAAAGAAGAACAGGGAAAGTCGCATTAAGAGGTAGAGTCTCAAAAGTAGGAAAAAGTGCATTGTTTGTTGTATCAAAAACAGAAAATATTTCAAAAGCAGCAGGAACTATTCCAGGAATTGATGTATGCGCTGCAAAAAACCTAAGTGTTCTTAATTTGGCACCTGGTGGAACATTAATTAGATTAACAGTATTTTCAAAAAAAGCAATTGAAGAAATTGCGGAAATTAAATCACGACATCTTGAATTAATGGTGACATTGAAATGAATGTAGAAACTGCAACTAAAATCATTCTAAGACCATACATTACAGAGAAGACATATGCATTAGTAGAAAATGAACAAAAAATTTGCTTTTTAGTTGAAAAAGAAGCAACAAAACCGCAGATCGTTGAAGCAGTGAAAACACTGTACAACGAAGATGCAATAAACGTAAAGACAGCAAGAACAATTTATGGAAAAAAGGCATTTGTTAAATTTAATTCTCCAGATAAAGCAAGAGACTTGGCAAACAAAGTCGGAATGATGTGATTGGTATAAATGGCTCATAAAATCAGAATTTTGCAAGGAGACATGTAAAAATGGTCAAGGTATTTAGCTTCAAAGGAAAATCTGCGGAAGAATTACAGAAAATTCCTAACGACGAATTATTCACATTACTCAATTCTAGACAAAGAAGATCACTGAAGAGAGGACTTTCAGATAACAAAAAGAAATTGATTGCAGAAATTAAAGATGCAAGAGATGGAAAAAATAAAAATCCAATCAGGACACATCAAAGAGATCTTATAATTTTACCATACATGATAGGAACAACAATCAACGTCTTTGACGGAAAAGAATTCAAACCAATAGGAATTGGTGCAGAGATGGTTGGACATTACATAGGAGAATACGCAATTACAAACAAGAGAGTGAATCATGGAGCACCAGGAGTAGGTGCATCAAGATCTAGTTTGTATGTACCACTAAAGTGATTAAAATGGGAAGATACAATTATGCATTTCAAAATTTTGATGCAACAAAACATGTTCGAGCTTCAATCCGTGAAAAGAAAATCTCTCACAAACATGCAAGAGAAACAGCAACTGCAATCAAAGGGCTTACAATTGAGAAGGCAAGAGATTACATGCTAAGTGTAATTGCAAAAGAAAGAGCAATACCATTTAGAAGATTCAAGAACCAAGTTGGACATAGAAGTGATCCAGGAATGATGTCAGGCAGATACCCAGAGAAAACAGCTGGAGAATTTATAAAATTATTAGACAATTTAGAATCAAATGCAGAATACAAAGGAATGGATATGGATAGATTAAAAATCATAAATGCAACAACACACAAGGGCGTAGTGATTAAGAGATTTATTCCAAGAGCACAAGGACGTGCAACCGATAAAAATGACGTTTTAACACATGTAGAATTGGTAGCACAGGAGTTTTAGAAATGTCAGCAGTGAAGAATGTAATCAAAGATAACTACAACATGATGTTGTTGAAAGATTATCTTAGAGCAAAAATCAAAGATGCAGGATTTTCAAATGCAGAGGTTTCAAAAACCCCTACTGGAACTAGAGTTATCTTACATGTCACTAGACCTGGAATTGTGATTGGTAGAAAAGGAACAGGAATCAAAGAACTAACAGAAAAATTAGAATCAGACTTTGGATTAAAGAATCCACAAATTGCAGTTGAGGAGATTACAAAACCAGAATTATCTCCAGCAGTGATGTGTAACAGAATGGCATCTCATCTTGA
>JABHJJ010000130.1 GCA_018691945.1 Candidatus Nitrosopelagicus sp.
CAAGCAGCATATGCCCTAGAAACAAAAACTAAACTACCAGAGGTACCGTTATGACAAAGATTGGGCTAGAGATTCACTGTCAATTAACAAAACTTGAAAGTAAACTGTTTTGCTCTTGTAAAGCAAACTACCGTGAATTTGAACCAAATCACAACATCTGTCCTGTATGTATGGGACTTCCAGGTTCACTTCCAAGATTAAATCAAAAAGCTGTCGAATCAGCTACTAGCATTGCAATGGCATTAAACTGTACTACTCCTGAAAAAATTGCATTCTTTAGAAAAAATTATTTCTATCCTGATTTACCAAAAAACTTCCAAATCACGCAACTCAATGTTTATGGAGACATGAGTGTGGGAGGAGAAGGCTATGTTGATGTTGAAGGCAAAAAAATCAAAATTAGACGCATACAATTAGAAGAAGATCCTGGCAGATTGATTTACGAAGGGGCATCCGAAAGAACAAAAATTACCCTAGTGGATTATAATCGTGCAGGAACACCTCTAGTTGAAATTGTGACGGATCCTGATTTTGAAAATCCAAGACAAGTTCGAGTATTTCTAAACATTCTTTCAGATTTATTAGAAAACCTTGGTGTTGCAGAACCTGGTTTAGAGGGTGCAATGCGTGCTGATGGAAATGTATCGATTGAAGGTGGAAATAAAGTTGAAATCAAAAACATTGGTTCTTTTCATGATTTAGAAAAAGCATTACATTTTGAATTAACACGTCAACAAAGTTTGTCAGAACGGGATATTGAAATTGCAATGGAGACTCGACATTGGGATGATAGGCGAAAAATTACTATTAGTTCTAGAAGTAAAGAAGAAGATCAAGATTACAGATATTTCTTAGAAAATGATATCCCATGGGTCAAAATTAACCAAGAAACACGTAATATGTTAAAGGAAAAAATGCCTGAAAGTATTGGTTCTAAAAGAGAAAGATATGTTGAAAAATATGACATTGCACCTCAAGTTGCAGATATTTTGTCTTCAGACAAATATTATTCAGAATTATTTGAAAATGCACATGATAAATCCAATGCAAAAGATATTGCAAATTTAATTACCACTGACTTATTGGGATTTATTGATACAAAAGAAAAACAACAAAACTCAAAGATTACCTCACAACATCTTTCTGATTTGGTTGATGCAATGAACTCTAAAGTAATAACTAGAAATTCTGCAAAAGTTGCACTTCAAGAAATTATAAAATCTGGCAAAAACACAAAAGATGTATTACAAGAATTGGATTTGGGTCAGGTCTCAGATTCATCTGAAATAGATATGATAATCTCTCAAATTTTTGAAGAAGAAAAACAGGCGGTAATTGACGCTAAAGAACGTCCTGAAACAGTGAATTTCCTCGTAGGAAAAGTAATGCAGAAGACAAAAGGAAAAGCAGACCCTGTCAAAACACTTGAATTAATTAAATCAAAATTAGATCAATGAATCAAAAAGTAATTGGGATTCCTATTGTTATCGTGATTATCATTATTGGAGCATATATTGGAATAACCCCCTCTGAAAATACTGAAATCTCAAAAATTGAAGAAAAAACCGAATTTATGAACTCTTCAGAATTAATTCAAACAAATGTCAAATCTTTATTCAAAGTTATGGCATATGATAATGATTTTCAAATGATTGATGGTGAAAAAATCTGGCGAAATGTATACTATGAACTAGATGAATCAAAATTAGACATTTATCAAGATTTAAAAAATAATAAAAAGTCTGCAGTAGTTTTTCCCATATTCACTGCAGCTGCATATTCTGAACCAGGATTTTATACATTTTATCGTGGAGAATGTGATCAAGAATTTCATGGAGTTCTATTTCGAGAAGATGATTGCCTTACTGTAAAAATAGATGAAGAATATAATCCAGGTTTCACGTCAAGTGCAAATGGTTTACAAGTTCTAAGTCTTTTAGGGTATGACGTAATTACAGATATTACAATTCACCAAAATCCAAATGTACTGGCACAATATGAGAAAATTATCCTATTACATAATGAGTATGTGACCTCAGTAGAATTCGATGCAATAATCTCTCATCCCAATGTAATTTACTTGTATCCAAATGCATTATATGCAGAAATTGATTTTGATGAAGATCTCTGGGAAATATCTTTGGTAAGAGGCCACAATTATCCTGAAATTACTATTCGAAATGGATTTGATTGGAAATTTGACAATAGTATTGAAGAATATGATGTGACATGTAATGATATGAAATTCTCAAAAATCTATAATGGATGGATGTTAAACTGTTATCCTGAAAATGTACTTCACAAAACAAAAGAATTACTTGCTCAGATAAGAGATTTCTAAAACTCCATATCATTATGAAAACAGGTCTGTTCTCCTGTATGGCATGCAGGACCTGATGGTTCTACCAAATAGATTATGGCATCGGAATCACAATCGATCAATATTTTTTTCACTTTCTGAGTATTTCCTGACTCTTCTCCTTTCATCCATAGTTTATTTCTAGAACGACTCCAAAACCACGAGTTTCCAGTCTTTTTTGTTAGTTCAAGAGATTCTTTGTTTGTATATGCCAGGGTAAGAACATCTTTCGAGTCTGAATCTTGAACTATCACGGGAACAATTCCATTTCCTTTGTTAAAATCTATATGTTCAATTTCTTTTACTGTCATTTTTTACCTCTAATTTGATTTGCAACCATTGGCAAAAATGCGCCTACGTCAGATACTATTCCTAATGCTTGCCATGTACCTCTATCCATCAATTTTGTTACGGTTGGCTGATTGATGTCAATTACAATTACCTTGACATTTGCTGGTAGCATATTGCCAGTTGCAATAGAATGTAACATCGTAGATACCATGATCACCATGCTTGCGCCTTTCAGAACTTTTTTGTATTCTCTTTGAGATTCTGCAATATCTGTAATTACGTCTGGTAATGGTCCATCATCTCTCAATGATCCTGCTAAAACAAATGGAATTTTTTTCTTAACACATTCATACATTATTCCTCGAGTTAATTTCTTCTGTTGAACCATTTTCTTTAGTGAACCTGCTTTGAATACTGAATTTATGGCATCCATATGATTTCTATGACCTCTTACGGCCAACGTTCCATCTTTAACTCTCATTCCCAATGAAGTACCTAGTGTTGCATATTCTACATCATGTACTGCAAGTGCATTTCCAGCCAAAACTGCATTAATGTGACCTGTTTTAATCATCATTGCAACTGCATCAGCTGCGCCCGTATGTACGATTGCAGGACCTCCAACTAAGATAATTTTTCCACCTTGTTTTTTTGTTTTCATAATATCTTCTGCAACTTTTCTTGCAATATGTTGGGTTGGTCTTTCACTAGAGCTTCCACTTCCCATAAATTGGAAAACATTCATTCCTTCTCTTGGACGTTCAGGCGTTGAAACTTTAATTCCATCTTCCCCTATCACTATTTTATCTCCTTTTTTAATTTCTCTAATTGGTACGCATTTTGCCTTATTTGATTTAATTACAATACACTTGTCCATCATCATATTATCTACACCAATCCATTTGTTTTTGTGATAAATTGCAGTATGGTTGTTTGTTGTACTGTAAAAATTATCTGGAAATACCATATGTTTTGTAGCTGCTTTTATTTTACAATTTTTTTGACTTTTTGTAGTTGCACCTTCTCTGTGCAAAGCAGTCATTATTTCATTTAGATGTGTCTTGTTTTTTCCAATAATTTTTAATTTTGCATAACTTTCATCTGTTTTCAGTTTCCCAACTGAAATCTTCATAACTTCGAATTTACCTTCAAGATCCATAACTCTGTCAAAAATTTTTGTCAAAACCAGTGAATCAATAAGATGGCCTTTTACTTCTATGATTTTCGAATATTTGTTCATCTTAGTATGATAATTGATGGCATTAATAAAATCTACACAGGTAAAGCTACTTTGCCCTTGTACTCTACAATGTTGTCTTTTTTCAATAATTCTACAATGTTGTCTTTTTGTTCTTGATTTAGACTCTGAACTAGGGATTTCGAGGTACCTTTTGAATCACATAATGCAATAATATAACCACTAGAATCTGTTAAAACAAATCCTGAGGATTCATCAATTACTGCATAGAGGTTTTCTTCACCTACTGGTTCCCATACGTTTGTTTTATTATCGCGTAATGCTAATGCCGGCATTGCTCTGTCATTTGAAATTGAATTTAGATATGCTCGTGATGCTTCGACTCTTTTCTGTCCCGCTTTTAATGCTTGAAAATATTGCATATGATAGAAATATTATAAATGCTATAAAAATTAACAATTTCTATGCCATTACTAAATTCAACAATTATGCGTTTAAACGAGATAACCACGTTAATTGAAGATAAATCTAAACTAACATCTGAAAATGAATCTCTCATAAAACAAATTTTCAAAGAAATTAATGAAAAAGGAGAGCGATATGATGTTGATGAAATTGAATCTTGGTTTGAAAATGAAGGTACTTGGAATGTAAAAGATGTTATAATGCGTATTGTAAATATCTCACATTATACACAATCAAAATTTGAACAGACAAACAAGTTTAGAATTGTTGATGATACGTGTGATGACGGAGATTCATGTAGTTGTGGTCATTAATTAGACTCTATTTGTTTCAATAATCTTGAAACAACTTCTGCATTATCTTCCCGCTCGTTAGTAATTTCATCTAATCTTGAATTCTCTGTTTCAGTTCTAACTTTCTTGC
>JABHJJ010000131.1 GCA_018691945.1 Candidatus Nitrosopelagicus sp.
CATTACCATTACAAATTGATTCATCTAATGCAATGTGTTTTTTTTGTGATTCAATTTTGAATTGATAGTAATCATTACTATTTATCATGTTATCTGTGTTACATTGAGTTAATGAATAATCAATTGCATAATGTCCTAATTCGTGACGCAGTAATACTTTTTTTGCAACTTTAACTAAATCCTTACGAATTTGTTGTCTTGTTTTAACACCTAAACTGTTCATGTAGTTCATTGTCAAATCACTATCAATTTTATTTTCAAAATAAGATGCCAGTAAACTAATTCCACTTTCAAGAAAATAAATTCCAAAATCTTCTTTGGATATGTGCGGGGATATATAATATGCTAAGACGTGAATTCCTCTTTCTTGAATCAATTCTGTAAAATTATTTAATTCTCCCCTGCTGTGGATTATATTGGACTCAAATTCGTTGAATTGCTTGTAACACATTCTTGTAATATCCCCCTCAAAGAGATTAATATCGCCATCAAAGATTTTTACATCAAAAGGCTGATTCAACTCCAATAATTTTTGCTGCAATGGATTGAGTCGTTTTTGCATCATCTTCTTTTTGCCTCCAAAACAGATAGTGGTTTTTCAATTCCTTTTTCGTTATTGGAACAAGTAGTTTGATAGTTGCATAATTTACAAAATGAATTTACCTGACCGTCTGGTATTTTTTTAGACTTTATTGCATTTTCAATTGTTGTGACTTTGTTTATTATCCAATTTGACATGTCTTCTTTTTGTATTTCAAATGACACAACATCATTCATGTCTAGATAGACTATCGTTAGTTTCTCTACGGGAATTATGTCTCTGAAGATTGTCCCATAAATTTGAATTTGCTTAATGTGTGAATCAAATGGCAAGATTCCTGCATTTGCACTTTTAGAAACATTGTCCATTGTCTTAAACTCAATAATGTTTTTCTCTTCTGGATCATAGCAATCTAGTCGTCCAAATATTGGAATGTCTTCTCCGTTTACGTTGACTGTGTATTTCCCTTCAAGCTCGTTCCAGCTGTATGCCTGTGTTATCTGGTGGAGAAAGTTTCCTCTGGTCGTCCTCCATATGTTGTCCTCCACCTGTGTTAGGTCTATTTTTTCAAAGGAGGTTCTAGTTTTTTGAAAAAATGCTTTTCTTGGGCATCCAAGTAGGGTACTAACAGAGTATCCTTTTGTATTTCTGACAGGATAAATCCTGTTTTCTCTTCCCAGAAATTCAATTATTTTGTCTGGTGTTTTTATTTTTTGTGTTGTAGTTATCATGCTAATTTTAACCAGCAAAACTATTGATGGATGGAAATGCAAAGGGTAGAAAAAATCTACATTCTAGTTTTGCGTGATCCATAAATAGAAAGGTATTTTGAATTACTACATGGCAAAACCAAAAATTACTGTCTTAATTGCTTTAATTGGTAAACATCCACAACATGTTGAACATTTCATCAGAGAAAAAGGTAACAATCTAAAAAGAGTCCACTTGCTACACACATGTGACAAAGATCAACCTCCCAGCAGAGATGGAGATGTTGGAACATCTAAATGCAAACATTGTGGTAGTGGGGGATTGATTGATTATGGAGAACTAGCAAATAGTACTATCAAAGAACTAAAACGAATACACAAGGGCATTGAAATAATTCCTGAAATTTATGATGATGCTCATGACATTCATGAATTACAGATAAGAATTGATAAGATAGTTAGAGAGGAAGAAAAAGATCACGATGTAATTTTAAAAAACATTGCATTGGAAATTAGTGGGGGAACCAACATTGCTGCAGCCGCACAAATATTTGCAATCTACAACATAGGAATTGTTCCATTTTATGTGGACAACAAAGAAGATGAGGATGGGGAGTGGGTAAGGGAAATCTCCGTACCGGTCAACTGGGGAAAATCTTTGTCTGGAAAAGCGCAGGAGATTTTAAAAATTATTGCCGAATCTGAATTTACCGTAAAGCCAAAGGGGCCATTATCGGAAACGCCTGACGGTGAAGATCCACGTCTTGTTAAAGGACAAATTACTCGTATAGATCTTGAAAGAAAACTTGGTAGACGACCTTCA
>JABHJJ010000132.1 GCA_018691945.1 Candidatus Nitrosopelagicus sp.
CTTCAGAAATTTATGCCAAAGTTAGAGAATCAGGAATTGAAGAGTTTCCAGGAAAACAGATTGCAATTTGGACAGAGATGTTTGATACAATTCAGTCAGAATTAGTTAAGTAATACTAAATTCACTATTACAAAGATTAAGCGGTGTAGATAGACTAAATACAACAAAATTATTGATTATTTATGAACACGAAACCACAGCATCTGCAAAAACATAATGTGAGTTATTTTGCTCACTGGAAAAGAGCAATGCAGATGAGTATTGCATTATTCATTCATGCATGGATACCAGATGTTTTGGAAACTTATGCAAGTGAGAAAATGAAGAAGATTAATTAATTATTTTTTTGATATAAGAATTTCAGTTCCAACTGTTCCACCCTTGATTGCTTTTTCAAGAGTTTTAATATCAGATTTTATCACTCTAGTTTTGATCTTCGAGCGCTCAATAATTTTGAGTGCAACAATATCCATTAGATCATAGCCTCCAGCTACTGAATCCTCATGGATTAGAAGTTTTTTGAGATTTTTCATCTCAATTGTCTTGAAGAGTTTAGCCTTTGAGTTTTTGTTAGGATCAGAGTCATAAATTCCGGAGACGTCAGTTGCATTGAGAAATTGTGTTGCATTAGTCTTTTCAGCAATTAGAGCTGCAGTGCCGTTTGTTGATTGACCTGGATGAAGACCACCTGCCACAACAATCAGACCGCTATCTACTGCATGCTTTGCCTCTCGCAGAGTGGTTGGAGGATGTGGGTATGCCTTATCTTTTAGCGCATAGATGAGAAGTTTTGCGTTAAGTCTTGAGATCTCAATTCCAAGTTCATCTAATGTCGATTCGTCAGCACCAGAAGAACGGGCATGTGTAATATAATGGCGTGCAATTTTTCCACCACCTGCTACTATGATTGGTTGGTATGTTTTGCTAATCTTTACTAGAAATCTAGCATAATCTTTGAGGAGTTTTACATTTTCCATTGCAAAGACCTTGCCTGAAAATTTGATAACAATTTTTTTCTTCATTTTTACAGTTCACCAAGAATTGATTTTGCAGCAATTTCAACTTTGTTTCTATTCTTTTGTTGAGTATATGCTCTAAGAATATTCATTTTTCCAGACATTGACGAAACAAGAGGAATTTCAGATATCGGAATAGTCTTTGGAATTACTTTACTTCCTTCCTTTTTGATCAGGATTATGGAGCTTGATTCTTTCTTTGATGGAGCAAGAGGCATAGAATGGGTGGTGGAAGTATCTATGAAGATTTGACTTTCTGCTAATTTTGATTTTTTTGCAATATCTTCTCGGAATTGCTTTAGTTTATTTCTGCCAAACGACTTTTTGCCAGAGATAGTTTTCTCAAATACACATTTGAAGAGCTTTCTGTCCTGATAATCAGTCGCAATTTTTTTGGCTGCCTTTAATTCTGAGGTGTCTTCTGGAAGTGAGGTTAATTGTTCTAAAATAGTGTCATCTGTTTGTTTTACATATTCTTCAGCATTCATTGTACTCAACCCTAAATGATCATCAGCCAAACTCATTGCCTCAAGCAACATTACCTCTCCTGCACGAACAGTCTTGTGGAAGTAGACTGCCTTGAACATTTGAAATCTCGAGATCATCATGGTCTCAAAATTTACTAAAGCCGAACTTTGTAGAGCCAATTTATTTTTGTAAACTTCAAAAGAGTTTGTTATACGATTATGGTCAATTTTTGCATGTTCTGCGCCTGTGAAATAGCCATCTCTTAGGAGATAATCCATCATATCTGCAGACATTGCACCAGAGATTATCTCATTTTCAAATTGTTTGTTTCCCTCACCAACTGCCAGACGGTTTATTTTTTTCTTGTCAGTTGTTTTGGAGATGATATCGCCAATTTCAGATTTTAGAATTATTTGTTTTCCAATCTGCTCATGTGTTATGCGCTTTTTTTTCTGTAATACTTCTTCAAATAGATGTGAGAATGGTCCATGCCCAATATCGTGTAGTAAGGCTGCCAGTCTTATATCATCAGTATCTGCAGCAGGCATCTGTCCCTTTGATGAAAGTGAATTTGCTGCCATTCCAGCAATATGCATCACACCGAGCGAGTGCTCAAATCGCGTGTGCTGTGCTCCAGGATATGTTAGATGTGCACCAGACAATTGTTTGATTCGTCTTAATCTTTGAAAGACTGGAGTGTCAATGATCTTTTGTTCTGTACTGTTCAGTCGAATGAAATCATGAATTGGATCTGTAATCTCTAGAAATTTTTTTTTCATAGCCCCATCTTTTTTGCTACAATCTTCATTACGTCTTTGTGAACCTCATCTTTTGATTGAGATGCATCAACTACTTTCCATCTCTTCTTTTTTGCCAATTTACGATACCCTTGAGAAATTTTGTTAGAAAATTGTTTGTTTTTTTCAAATTTATCACGATTTTGCTTTTTTCTTGCAAAGGACTCCTTTTGTGGGACATCTAAAACGATTACCAGATCAGATTTTGGCAATCCCTCATCTAGTTTTTCAAGCCAGGCAAGTTTGAGACCGTTTGTTATGCCATAAACGAGATTTGACTCTCTATATCGATTCAATATGATTACAGAATTTTTCTCATTGGCATCTTGTAGATCACTTGCTCTTTCCCATCGGTTTGCTGCCAGTAAGCAATGGATTACCTGTGCAGGATACTTGCGCTTTCCATGCAGGTATCTATCAATCTCTTTTCCAATTGGAGTTGTATAATCAGGGAATGAGAATAATTTGGTCTTTAATTTTGCCGAACGAAGTTTTCTTTGAAGCATTGCAGATTGCGTCTTCTTTCCAGCTTGATCTCCACCCTCAAATGTTATTATCAATATACAAAGGAATCTTCCTTTGATTAAAAATCTTGGGCAGCATTAAGAAAAGTTTTTTCTTCCAACCTTCAGTCTGTCAAGACGGGTGGTCTCTTCTTCATTTACTATGTATTCAACCTCATCTTTGATCTCTTTTGATTTTTTTGATTTAGAAGATGCCATTTTACTCATGCATAATATAGCACTATTCC
>JABHJJ010000133.1 GCA_018691945.1 Candidatus Nitrosopelagicus sp.
CAATTTTTGGGAAGCATTAGATCAACAAGTACAGTATATTGGAAGTGATCCGGAAAGAAAAGAAGAAAGACATTCAGCAGATAGAGTTCAAGATAAAATTGATGATGCACGTAATAGATTTGCAGACATTTTAGATCCTGATATGGTATACCCGGTAGGATTAATCAAAGAAGGAAGACTCAACATTCTCAATGTTTCAGAGTTTAGCGATAAACAAGCAAATGTTGCATTAGGATATTATCTTCAAGAATTACTTAACGATAGAAAGGCTGCAAGTAACGCAAGAAGTGCAAAGAGTAAATCAAAGAAAAGTTACATGTTCAACAGTCCAATCTTTGTCATTATTGAAGAGGCCCATGTGTTTATTCCGAAAGGAGAAGATGCTAGAGCAAAATATTGGGCAACAAAAATTGCAAGAGAAGGCAGAAAGTTCGGATTAGGATTGTGCGTAGTTTCACAAAGACCACGAAATATCGAGCCTAGCATTCTCAGTCAAATGGGCTCATTAGCCGTAATGAAAATAGTTCAAGAAGATGATCAGCATCAGATTGCATCTGCATCAGAATCAATTAGTAGAGATTTGATTGCTCAATTAACATCACTCAATGTTGGAGATGCAGTATTGGTAGGCCAATGGGTCAATTTACCTGCAATAATTCACATTGATGAGATGAAAGGTAAGGTGATTGGTTCAGACCAGAATGCAGTTGATCAATGGACAATTGCAAAAAGATTCGAGGATGAAAACAATGGACAGGTCCAAGGAACAGTTCAAAAAGACCTGTTATTAGATTAAGATGAAATTCTCACACATATCAGACACACATCTTGGATTAATCCAATACGGATTAGAAGAAAGAGAACAGGACATTTATGATTCATTTAATCAGGCAATTGATATTTCAATACAAGACAAAGTTGATTTTGTAATATTTGCAGGCGATATTTTTCATACTCCAAATCCAAGTGGAACTGCAATTTTACAAATGGCAAATGCGTTAAAGAAGTTAAAACAAAATAAAATTGAATCATTTTTTGTTTTAGGTGAACATGATATTAGTAGAATTCGTTCTACTCCAATTCCATATGTGTATCATAATCTAGAATTTTCAAAATATGTTGGAAGAGGAGAGCCTGTATATTACAAAGATGTAATGATTGTAGGTTTTGATAAGATAAGAAAAAATGAAATGACAGGGTTGGAAGGAAAATTTTCACATGTAGAATCCTTAGCCAATAAACATGCAGGTCATAAAATTTTGGTACTGCATCAAGGGATTACCGAAGTAAACAAATTTGCAGGAGAAGTTAATTCTACAGATCTTCCAAAGAATTTTACATATTATGCAATGGGTCACCTTCACGATAAATTTCTTAAACAGTATGAGCATCTAAAAGGACCTCTAGTATATTCAGGTTCTACAGACATGATATCAAATCAAGGAGATGTAGAAAAAGGATTTTTTGAAGTTGATATTTCAGGAACTGATGCAAAATCGGAATGGAAGAAACTTGATACAAGATTACAAATTTTAGAAAAAATGGAATTTGAAAAAATAGATTCACAAATTCAGGAATTAAATGAAAAAATTTCAAAATTAGAAAAAAAACCAATAATAAAAATAAAGATCAAAGGAGACAATTTAGAACGAGATGTTATAGAGAGTAAATTTACAGATTTAGCCTCAAAATCATTGCATTTTTCATGGGAATTATCTAAAGAGGATGACGAATCATCCGTATTGTTAAACAGACCAGCACAAATTGATCAAGAGTTATTCAAACTTGCAGTAAATGCTTTGAAATCAGAAAAATTAGCCCATATTGCAATAAATGAATTATTACCATTATTATCAACAAGACAAGTAGATAGTGCAACACAAGTGGTTATAGAAAATTTTAGTAATTTTTTGGAGGAAGAAAATGATTCATAATATTGAGTTAATAGATTTTCTAGCACATCATGACACAAAGTTAGAATTTAACAATGACGCAACAGTATTTGTTGGTCAGAATGGAGCAGGTAAATCAAGTATAATTGATGCAATTACATTTTCATTGTTTGGCTCACATATGCGAAAGAATAACAAGAGTTTGATACGAAGAGGAGCAAACAAAGCATTAGTTAAAGTTGAATTTTCTGCAAACGGGAAAAAATACAGAACCGTTAGACAAATCGATGCAAAAGGGACACTAACTGCACAATTTTTAGAAAAAAATGGAGGTGACTATTTGCCAATTGCAGAAGGAGAAAGAAAACAGTTTGGAGAATCCATGACTAATGAAGTAGAGAAAGTTTTAGGAATGAATTTTGAAAAATTAAAAATTGCATCAATAGTTCAGCAAGGAGAACTTAATTCAATTATAAAAGCAAAACCAAAAGAGTTCAAAGAATTATTGAATACAATAATCGGCATAGATAGATTAGATGTTGCAGTAGAATCAATGAAAGAAGTTCTAAAAGAATTTAGAAAAGATACACAGAATAAACATGGTTTCGATGATACACAAATTGAATTACTAGAAAATAAAATGAGTGAATTTGAAAATGAGATTTTAAATTCAAAACCAAAGATAGGCGAGTTAGAACAAGAGAAAAAGACCACAGAGACAGAGATATCACAAATTGAACAAGAAATTGAAAAAGATAGTATGAAAGAGTCACAGATAGTAGAATTAGAAAATCAAAAAGAGGAATTAGTATCATATGTAAAAGATGTAATAAAAAAAATTCAAAAAGAGGTTATGGAAGAAGAAAGAAAAGTTAACGAATGCAAAGACTGTTTTTCAATTGCTAGTGAAAAAGAAGAGATAGAGATTGAAATTTCAAAACTTCATTTAGAATTATCTGCAATAATGAAAGAAGTGGACGAATATAGAAAAAAGAAGATTCGTTTTGAAGAACAAAGTGAATTTGCCAACAGATTAGAATTAAGAGATGGCAAATGTCCAGTCTGTGATTCTAAAGTGGATCATCTGAATCCATTATTTCAAAAAGAGCATGTTGAAGAAGAGATTAAAACACTAGGTGAGAAGCTAATTCAACTTGAAGAGAGAAAATCAGAAATAGAAAATTTAATTCAAGAAAGAAAGGATAAATTAAGAAAGGCAGAAAATGCAGATGTTAAATTAAAAACACATAACATTTCAAATGAAGCAGAACTAGAACTAATTGCAGAAACCGTTAAAGAGAAAATAAAGAAAATCAAGGAAATACCAATTACAATTAATTCAGGACAACTTTTAGAGGCATCTACAATTGATGCACATGCAAAAATGAAGTATGAGAAAATTTTGCAGATTGAAAAAACTACAAGTGGATTTAATCAAGAACAATTCTTAGCAAAGAAAAGTGAACTTGCAAATAATCGTCAACGATTACGAGAAATTGATCAAGAATTCGGTGCAGTATCTAATAGAATAGAAAATGCCCAAAAACAACTTGAAAAAAATAAGATTTCATTAGATGAGTTACATAAAGTAAGAAAATATGTTATAGTGTTAGAAAATATACAAAAAAATGTTTACAGTATAGATGGACCAGTTGCAAAAAGCCTACGTTCATGGGCATTGGAGATAATTTCAGAAAAATCATCAGAATATTTAGAAAAGTTAAATACAAAAATTCAAAGAATCTCACTTTCACAGAAAACAAGAGATGTGAATATCACATGCTATGCTAGATCAACGATGTTAGAATTAGAATCACTTAGTGGTGGAGAACAAGTAAGCATCGCATTATCGTTAAGACTAGGAATGGCTCACCTATTAGGTTCTTCAAATCTTAATTTCATGATATTAGACGAGCCTACAACACATCTAGACAGTGAACGTAGAAAAGCACTTGTTGAAGTATTATCACAGTTAGCAAACATCAAAGGTGAAAATGCTTCAATGCAGTTTATCATTATTTCACATGATGCAGAAATTTTTGAAGACTCTTCTGTAGAAAATATTTACAAGTTTGAATCAGCTATTGATGGAACAGTAGTTAGTTTGCTTTAGCCACCAGTAAGTTTTCCAAACTTTTCATTTTTACACAATGTTTTCATGAATTCCAAATTTGATAATGCAACTACTGCAGAATGTCTTACAGATTCTTCAGGATCATTTAGTGCATCTTCTAAGACTTTTGGTTCGCCTCTAGAACCAACCACACCTAGTGCAACTGCTGCCTCATGTCTAACAAACATGCTAGGATCATTTGCAGTTGCATCTTCTAGTGGTTCAATTCCACTGCTGTACCCCATTTGACCTAGTGAAAATGCAGCCTCATGTCTAACAAGTTCATTAGAATCATGTTTTAGAACTTTGGCTACATGCTGAACTTTATCCTCACCACCTAAATCTACCAAAATACAAGTTGCCCTACACCTTACAACATAATCATCATCATCTAATAATTTGACAAAATATTCAGTATCTTGTTTTTCATAATGAGATTCCATCTCTGCAAAGAGATCAATTCTAGATTGGGGCACTACATCCATGTTGTAGTTTTTTTACAGTCCTTTTTAATTCCTTTTTTTGAAATGGTCGTTATGTTTTTTAATAGAAAACAAAATTACAAAATTTATGGCAGTAATTGGAGAAAAAGCACCAAATCTCAAACTAGGAAAATGGGTTCAAGGAATGGATACAAATTTTGACAAAGAAGGAGATAATGTCAAATTAGTTGAAGTGTTCCAAGTAAATTGCCCAGGATGTTTTATGCATTCAATTCCAGAAATAATTAGCATTTATCAAAAATTCAAAGGAGATGGATTAACTGTAATGGGCGTAGCAACAGCATTTGAAGATTATGATAAAAA
>JABHJJ010000134.1 GCA_018691945.1 Candidatus Nitrosopelagicus sp.
AGAACCACAAGATATTGAATTCACTATTGAGCAAGGAAAGTTTTACTTATTGCAAACAAGAACCGCAAAAATGAGTGCATCTGCACTAGTAAAAACATCAGTAGATATGGTAAAAGAGAGATTGAAGGAGAATACCTAACAAATGCTCAAGGTGAAGATGTTGTTGCAGGAGTTAGAACAGGAAAGAATGTTGAATTACTAAAGAGAGAGATGCCAAAATCATATAAAGAATTAAGCAATGCATGTACAAAATTAGAAAAGCATTTCAGAGAACCACAAGATATTGAATTTACTATTGAACAAGGTAAATTCTATCTATTACAAACAAGAACTGCAAAGATGAGTGCAGGTGCACTTGTCAAGACATCCGTAGACATGGTTAAAGAAAAACTAATTGATAAAAATAAGGCACTAACAAGAATTCCTGCACAACAATTAGAGGCATTACTACATAGAACGATGAACGAGTCAAAGATTAAAGAGCATAAACAATTAGCAAAAGGGATTGCAGCATCACCTGGAGCTGCTAGTGGAATTGCAGTTTTTGATGTAAAAAAGGCAATCGAGTTAGGAGAGGCAGGAAAGAAAGTCATTTTGGTTAGAAAAGAGACAAAACCTGAAGATGTTCCTGCATTTTTCTCAGCTGAGGGAATCTTAACAAGCCTCGGAGGAAAATCATCACATGCAGCAATCGTATCAAGAGGGATGGGAAAGCCATGTATCGTAGGATGTGCCGAATTAAAAATTAATTATGATAATAACACATGTACTGCAAATGGAATAACAGTAAAAGATGGAGAAACGATATCAATTGATGGTAGTAGAGGAATAATATTTATCGGTGAAGTACCAACTGTAGAACCAAAAGTTACAAAAGACTTTCAGACAGTTCTAAGTTGGGCACAAAAAGCAAAACAACTAGGAGTCCGCGCAAACGCAGACACACCAGATGCAGCAAAACTTGCAAGGCAGTATGGTGCACAAGGAATTGGCTTGTGCAGAACAGAGAGAATGTTTAACGAGACAGATAGAATTGGATTATTCGTTGAAATGATTATGGCAGAATCTCTAGATGAGAGAAAACAAGTTCTCAAGAAATTACAAGAATTACAAAAAAAAGACTTTATTGGAATCTTAAAGGCAATGGAGGGATACAAAGTTACAATTAGATTGTTAGACCCACCACTACACGAATTTTTACCAAATCCAGAAGAATTGATGGATAAAATTTACAAAGAAAATGACAATAGCAGAAAGACGAAGCGTGTGTTAGACAGAGCACGAGAACTAGCTGAAGTCAATCCAATGATGGGGCATAGAGGCGTGAGAGTTGGAATTACATATCCAGAGATTTACAGAATGCAGATTACGGCGTTATTTGAGGCAACCGCACAACTTGCAAAAGGAAAGATAAATGCAAAACCACAGATAATGATTCCACAGATTGGAAGTTTAGAAGAATTAAACTATATCAAATCAATTTATGATGATGTCAAAAAACAGATGCAACAAAAGCATAAGATGAGATTTAAGATTAACTTTGGAACAATGCTCGAAGTTGTTCGCGCATGTCTTACATCAGATGAGTTAGTTAACACGGCTGAGTTTTTCAGCTTTGGAACAAATGACTTGACACAAGCAGTATTTAGCTTTAGTAGAGAAGATGCTGAAGGAAAATTCCTTCCAGAATATATGGAAAAAGAGCTAATAGAGATCAGCCCATTCCAATCAATTGATGTTAATGGTGTTGGTCATCTAATGAAAATCGGGATTAAACAAGGTAGAGACATCAAAAAGGACTTGGAAATTGGAATATGTGGAGAGCATGGAGGAGATCCAAACTCAATCAAATTTTGCCATTCTGCAGATGTATCCTATGTAAGCGCATCACCACATAGGATTCCTATCGCAATAGTTGCAGCAGCACAAGCAGCAATTGAGCAAAAAAAGAAGAAATCTAAGAAATAGATTAGCTAAAGATTATGTTTTGTATTTGTTGTACAAATAATATTACATATTCATACGTATGTATCATAAAATCTTCACTGGTATACAGATCATGTGAATGTGTATCCATCAATTCTATTGTAACATGAGGATGGGCATCAGCAAAAGAAGCAAATCCTATAGAGAATACACCTATTATCAATAGTCCAAAAAATAGTGAATGTTTCATTGTATTATATGAAATATACAAGTACATTAATTTTTTGAAGATTGTGATTGATCTAAGATTGGTGGATTTATGAGGAGATGTATTTTTGAACTAGTTTAACTATTTTGAATGGAATTTCATCAAATGATTTTCTTTTATCCATAGACACCAATAGAACATCTTTTCCCATTGGGAAACTCATGACAATTAGTTTTTCACGGTATGAAAGGCTAAAATGTACATGCCCAAAATCAGCGTCAAATTCCTGCCTCATTTTAACTCGAAGTGCAAGTTCCATGTATAACATTTCGTCTTTTTTCTCATCTTCTAGTGATTGAACCTTTGTAACCATACCTCCCGCAATCAGACGCCCACGATGATTTATGAGGCCCGAAAACCGAATTTTGGGGTCAATTTTGGCAATTTTAGCACATAATTCATCAGATTCCATTACCATGAGAAGATAAGCGAACTATTTATTGCGATCGGTTTTCTAGATATTACTTCATGAATGAACAATATGACAATATGTTTGACTATTACAAACATACATCGATGTTTTGGAATGACATGATATCGATGATGTCATCAAAACCGGC
>JABHJJ010000013.1 GCA_018691945.1 Candidatus Nitrosopelagicus sp.
GCCAAATAGTTATTGGCGTTTTTCTGGTCTGACTTTTTTTCCTTATAGAACTCCTCTACATCTCAAAAATGATGTAGTATGTTTTTTGTTTCCAGTTCTCAAAAATGAACTGTTAACTTGTGTTGTCATTATATCAATTCCACATTTATCCCTTTTAATACTTCCTAGTAGATTTTTTTCCAACAATGTTTAACTAGCCCAATTCGATTTTTTTCATTTCATTTCCTCAATTGACTCTTTTGAATAGTCATCCATTTTCATTTCTCGAATTTTATGTTCTTGTTTTTCAACAATTGTTGAATTTTTTAATAAATTAGTTGCAAAGTACCAAGCAATCATTATTGCTCCAAGAGGCATCAAAAAACCACTACACACAAACATGAATCCAAAAAAGAGTAACCACTTACTCATCTCAAATCACATCTTCCTCATTATCAAATTTGTTCAGTTCTTTTAGGCAATGATGGGGTGGAAGTTCATCCTCGTTTTGTTGGATCGAACTGGCCACGCCCTCATTTACTCCCTTTTTCGAATCTTCCTAGTGCTATTACCAATCCACTAGCTGTTTGATAGTCCCTGACAAACTGAAATCCTTTTTTCAGATAGTCATTTACCTCAGTTTCACCTGTCTTGTAGGTATCAGGATCAAACTCTACGCCGATGAACTTTACAGCCTTTAGTTCATCTTTTTTTGAACCTCGTTCTCGAAGTTTTTTCTGCAGGCTTTTGATCAGTTTCTCACTTTTGTCGATTCTCTCGTTCACTGCCTTTTGTTTTGCTGACACTTTCACTCCGCTAGTTTCATCAGCTTCAGCGGATTCTCTATTTTTTCTTACCATGTACACCATACTTTTGCTACGTGAGGAAAATAATTAAATAACAAGTAAATAGTATCCATACTATCCATACTATGAAAAATATAATGAAATTACGTGTTCATATTGCGCCTGTAGGCTTTGAGATTGACCGAATAATTGTTCCTGCCACCAATATGCGTGCAGATAAGATCTGGTTGATTGGCCACAATAATCTATCACAGGATAAGGCAAGACCATTTCTAGAAAAGGTTAGAAAAACATTAGAGAAAAAAAATATTGAAGTAAAAGAGGTCACTGCAGACAGATATCGACTTTTTGATATTGTTCGAACCATCAAAGAGATTATCTCTGAGGAAAAAAATAATGATATTTACCTAAACGTTGCAAGTGGTTCTAAGATTCATGCAGTTGGTATGATGATGGCTACGATGATATTTGATGATCGTTCTAATTTACATCCATTTTATGCACAGGCAAAAGAATATCATTATACCAAAATTTCAGAACCTCACACAACTGGAATTGAGGCAATTCATGATTTGCCTACTTATAGAATTCACACTCCAAGCAAGAAACATCTTGATGCGTTAAAAATTCTAGTTGATAATGATGGAAAGATGAAGAAAAAAGAAATGGCTGAAATTGCAGAAGAACAAAAAATCATAATAATTAACGCAGAGCCTAGTAATCATTCTCAGGCAAGATTTGCAAGTCTTGATAAAAATATTATATCTCCACTTGAAAATGATTGGGGCTACATCACAACTGAAAAGGTTGGTAGGAATAGATGGATTCATCTTACAGATGAAGGTAGATGGGCATCTGAGTTTTTGATTTAGAATTTTATATGCTTAAGATTCTCAAACCATCTTCTAATTGTATATTTTCTAACTAGCGCTATTGTTGTAAAAATTGCACTGAGTTGCAAAAATCCTACAAAATCATAACTTGATATTTGTTCTGCAAAAAGCGGAAGTATTCCAAAATTAATTGGTAAATACAAAACAAATCCAATTCCTGCATCAATTACAGTCTCAATTAATGATCTTCTCTTTGAGTCTCTAAGCGATTCTCTTGTTTTACTTAACATGAAAAATAATGGGTTTTATTGAATCTTAAATCTCTGTCAGTTAGTGTGCATACTGTACATACCATATTGAAAATGATCTGTCTTTTTTACTAGGAAAATACACTATTTTCATGACTAGTATCACCTTTCATGGCGGAGTAAATGACATTGGTGGAAACAAGTTCCTCGTAAAAGACAAGGGAACCACAATTTTGATGGATTTTGGAATGAGTTTTGGTGATGAAGGCAAGTTTTTCTCACAATTCATGAATGCTCGCACATCAAACAGTTTAGGCGATTTA
>JABHJJ010000135.1 GCA_018691945.1 Candidatus Nitrosopelagicus sp.
AATGCCTTTTCATAATATTCTAAGGATTCAGAAAATTTCTTTAGTGAAAATAATAATTTGCCTTTATAGCTTAATGCATAAACGTAATTTGGATCTATTTCCAGAGCAGTGTCACAGAATTTTAATGCCTCATCATATTTTTTTGATTGTTCTAAACACCAAACCATAGTAGATAATGCAAAAACATTTTTTGGTTCTATAGATAAAGCAACTTCGCAGTTAAATCTCCCTTTCCCAAATTGTTTTAATGCCGTATGTGAAGCACCTTTACAGTATAATGCCCTTACATTTTGAGGATCGTAAGACAAAATCTTATCAAAGCATTCTATGGCTTTTTTGTGTAATCTAGTCCTATCAAGTAACAATCCTTTGTTGAACCAAGCATCAGAATAATGTGGATCAATTTTGAGTGCTTCATCATAAAAGTGAATGACTTCTTTGTTTGAGAAACCTGCATAGTCGAGCGTCCAACCTTTAGCAACTAATGCTTCGATATTCTTATGATCAATTTCTAAGGCACGAGTATAGTATCTAATTGCTTTTTCGTGTTTTTTTTGCTTTGTTAATTCTTGGCCTTTTTCAAATAATCTAGCAGATTGGTTTGAATCTTCTTTAATTGCCTGATTAAGAAAAAATAATGAATCAGAATTTTGGCTTAATCTTCCAAGAATTAGGCTTTTGTTGTATAATGCAGATGAGTTTTTTGGATTTATTGACAATACACTATCAATGAGTTTTAGAGCATCCTCATTTTTGCCTAATTTACTAAAACATAATCCTAATGAAATTAGTGCGTCAGAATTATGTGAGTCAATTTCAAGTAATTTTTTAAAAGAGATGATAGCCTGTGTAAAGTTTTCCATTTTTTTAAATGTTAAACCCTGATTAAGTAATGCATCCAAATGTTTAGGATCTGATTTTAAGATTGTATTAAAACATTGTAATGCATTTTGATAATCTCCAATTTTGTAAAGTGATCTACCCTTATGTAATAGAGCAACATGATTGTGAGGTTCTAGTGAAATAGCTTTATTGAATTTTGGAATTGCCTTTTTATATTGATCATAATTCATGGATTCTAGACCTTTGTTAATGAAATACCATGCGTTGTCTGTTCTTTGAAAAATCATGGTTTCTAATGTTCGACATTATTATTATAGTTTAATGATGTGCCATAAACTGTCATTATAAAAATTGTTTAGATAAAAAATTCGTATTATACTTAGAATCTTTAATAATTGAAGTTAAGCCTATTTTTTATCATGGGCATGGAATTTTATGGAGATGATTTCAATGGTCCCGATGTTGCGCCATTTGTTGGAATTAACACATTTTTGCATCTTCCTTTGATAAAAAATCGCAAGGAATTGATGGAAGCAAATCCAGATGTTGCAATCATTGGTGAGCCATTCGATTTTGGTACTACTATACGTCCTGGAGCACGATATGGTCCTAGAGCGATTAGAGCTGCATCTACCATTCCGTCTCCTCCTTTTGAACGATTTAATATTGAAACCGGTGCAGATCCATTTGGAACTTTTCGAACGGTAGATTATGGAGATGTAATAGTTTCACCTGGAGATGTAATAAAATCTCATAAAAATATGACTCTAAAAGTCAAAGAGGTACTCGAAGCTGATGGAATACCAGTGATGCTTGGAGGAGACCATTCAATTACCTATGCAAATGTAAGAGCCTTTGCAAAGAAATTCAAAAACATAGGTATGATTCATTTTGATACTCACGCAGATTGTGCCCCACAAGGATTAACTGGTTTCAAGTATGATCACGGAGCACATATCAGAAGAATTATGGAAATGGGATGCCTGAAAGGTAAAAACTATTCATTGGTAGGTCCAAGAGGATATTGGCCAGGTCGAGATTTGTACAAATGGATGTCTGATCAGGATTTCCAATGGTTTACAATGTTAGATGTAGAAGAATTAGGAATTGATTATATTGCAAAAGAAATTGCTGACAGAGCCAATGATGGAACTGATGCAGTATATCTTAGTTGGGACATTGACTCTTTTGATCCTGCATATGCTCCAGGTACTGGAGAACCTGAACCGAATGGTTTGACTTCTAGAGAAGGAATACGAATGATTCGACAATTGTCAAAATCATTTGATCCAGATAGATTTGCAATGGATTTGGTGGAAATTGCACCCGCATACGATGTTAGTGATAATAGTTCGTATAATGGAGGAATTACATCAGGATTAGGACAAAGATTGGTCATAGAACTTCTTGCAGGATTATCATTAACAAAAAGAGGATTGGATGAAGGAGATCCTGTAAGACCAAATGATTACAAAGGTAAAGGAAACACATACAATTTTGGAAATCCTCGCGCAGAGATTCCAAAAAGAGATTAATGATTGAATTTTTCATAGAATTATTTCAAACTCAAAATCATTTTTTGATTTTGACAGCTGGGGCTATGGTAGGATTAATTCATGCATTTGAACCAGATCATATTAGTGCAATGTCAACTCAAATCATATCTGGAAAATCAAATCTTACAAAAAAACAGTCTCTAAGAAATCTTACTACTATGTCTTCATGGAGAGGGATGTTATGGGGGTTTGGGCATACATCAAGTATCATAATCATTGGAGTTTTAGTTGCAGGACTTTCATTAAACATAGGTAACGAA
>JABHJJ010000136.1 GCA_018691945.1 Candidatus Nitrosopelagicus sp.
GGTACAATTTTTGAGAGAGATTAGAGATAATACAGTAATGTCAACACAATCTGGAACTGCATTTATGACCGGATTTAATCAGTTCTACTATTCATTTTCACCATATGTAGCAGATTATGAAAGAGAAAATCCAGTTTTCAAAGAAGCAATAAAAGTAACACTAACGCCATTACTCACTTCACTAACACTACTCAACTATGTTGATGTTGATTCTGAACAAGAAATGTTAGGTTATGGTATTGGAATCATTCTACTAAATGTGGGAATGTACTTTGTAGCCCCAGCTGCAGCAATCATTGTAATAAAGAATAAAATAAAACGCAATTAAGTTATATATTTAGTGCCAATGATGATATAACATAGTATCTGTTTTTTGCTTAGTCCCTAAGAATATAACATAATAACTATGGTGAGTACTTAGCTTCATCACGTATTATAATATAAAAAATAATCCTAACTTATGGCAGAAGAACAACAAGAATGGGCAAACCTATTGGCAGAAGTTTTTGATAAACTAACTGCAAAACATGCAGCCATCACTTATGATTTTGACAATCTAGAGATGAATGGGGTAGTTGAGAGAAACGGCAAAAAACAGCCAACAGGTACAGTGTCCCTAACAGGAAAACTAACTATAACCACCAAATAGGTATGGGAGAATATGAAATCAAAACTCCCTGCCAATTTTTTAATTTCACTTAC
This sequence comes from Candidatus Nitrosopelagicus sp., assembly GCA_018691945.1. Lineage (GTDB taxonomy): Archaea > Thermoproteota > Nitrososphaeria > Nitrososphaerales > Nitrosopumilaceae > Nitrosopelagicus. Next base: position 703 of record JABHJJ010000136.1, read on the forward strand.
AAAAGGCAGTGTCAAAATATCTGAAAACAATAAGCCAGCAATAGAATTTAACACAAAAAATTACGACAGAGTGGTAAATATCATATCAATGCCTGTAAAAATTCCAGGTAAAAAAAGTGCAATAAAGAGACTCGGTGATGCTAGGGATCTCGCAAAAACCCTAAAAAAAGAAGGTGTGACACTTGATATTCAACATAATGGAAAGTTAGTTTTAAGACTAGGCGAGAAAGCCAAGCCAAAATTATCCAAAATTATCACATTGAGTGGAGACATAGAGATTATCGATATCAAAGCTTTACGCTTGTTAGAAAAACAAGGGTGAGACAAAATGTTGTTTAGGTTTAAGCAGGAAAAGGTCCAAAAAAGAGGACGTGTAAGAATATGTTTGAACTGTGGAGAAGGGCAGTGTGTTTGTGAATAAATTACAATTCAAACCTGATCTTACTCCAAAGAAAATGTTAGAGCTTGGAGTTTTTGGTGGTTGGTACTTTGAAAAGAAATTTGATGAGTATCCTGCGTCATGGTTCAAAAAAGCAAAAATTAGTAGTAATGGTTTTGATGAAACGCTAAATTGTTTTGGCATAAATGCAGGTTTAACTAGAGAGGAATGGAATAAGAAGGGTTGGATTTTTTCAGGAGATCCACTTGGCTGGTTTCAATGGTATTGCCGATATACCATAGGTAGAAGATTACCTGAAATTGATGAAATTCAAATATCACGATGGCGTGCATTTGGTCCTAGGCATATTGGTGGAATCAAAAAAAATTGTGAAAAAGGTGTTCTCAATTGTAGAAAAAGACAACGACAGGCATTATTACAATGGGGTTACAACCCATTTTTCTAACCCCATTTTGCTTTTATCTTCTTATCTCAATCTATATGATGAAGAAAATCCAAAGTTTCTAAAAATTCCCATTATTGCACGTTTGCCATTATTGTTTCAGTAAATATAGTTGGAATTAAAAATAGAATCAAACACAATTAAGTTATATATTCAAAAGATTCAATGTTCATATGCATGTTGAATATGAGGAATTTGAAAACATTGAAGATATGTTATTGTATCTTTCATCTGTTGCACCTCCAATGAAAAATTTCATGCCAATCAATTCTTACAAAGGATTCATCTGTTCATTTATTCCATTAAGTCCTGTAGGTGGAGATGTTTATCTAATGTTATATGCAAAAGGAGAACTTGAGACAGGAATTCATGAATTTGATATTAAGACTCGTTCAGTTACAAAAGTTGAAGCAATTGAACGTGCAGACAAAACTTACTTTATTGTGATGACACCTAAACGAAACACGATTGCAGATAAAGCAATTGAAAATCTATAATCTAATTTCTTTTTTTAAATTTACCTAACTTTATCATTCCAATTAAAATACATAAAATACTAATTGCCATTCCAATCACTCCGAATAAATAATGCCCCATCACAAAACCTGCAATTATAGTAATTACAAATAATGCAACACCAAATACAAAAGAAGTAATCACGACTATCAAATTTACTTTATCTTCTAATTGCATGAATGGAATTATAATTTTTAATTATTATCTCTTAGGTGTGATTCTAGAGTTTCTTTGTTATCATTTTTGGTGCAGAAACAGATCTGCTTCTAGAATATTTCTCAATAATCTCATCAGGTGTTCTTCCATTGAAAAGATCTTTACACAATCCTCTTAGATATCTCATAATTGCCCATGTGCCTGCTTTCAGTATACCATACATGAAGATCTTCATTGGTGGACCATATGTTTTGTTTCTGAGAATTATAGGAATAATATCATTAATTACGCGTAGGTTATTTTCCCAACATCTCCAAAATAGTGTGAATTGTGCTTCATTCAAGTTTCCGAAATGCATTGAATTTTTCTCACTAAAGTCTTGGTAAAGAAGTGGTGCCACTAATCCTCTAAAGTTCATTGTTCTAAAATCATTCATCATATCGATTGTATATTGACTATCATCTGGTGTTTCATCTGGCCATCCAATAATTATTGTTGCAGCAGGGAACCAATGGTTATCATTTAGAATTTTAGCTCCTTCCCTGACAACACTTCCCCATTCTTCAGTAGCAAATGGTCTTGTTTTGACTCCCAGATGTTTCTTAACCATTGGAGGTGAAACTGTCTCTATACCAAGATTAGTTGCAAGCCATCTACCTGTCTCATGTTGTCTGTTTACATCTGCAATATTTTTCATTAATTGAGGATCTGCGGCAACTGCTGAAAATGTCATGTGTGTTGTACCGATAAAATTGGCACCCATTCCTTTGAGACCTTTCCATAAATCTGTAATTGCATCTCTATTTGGAATGAAATCTTTGTTATCACATCCATAAAGTAGCATCTCATCTGAATGAAGCCAAATTGAGTCAAATCCATAATCTAAGTTAATTTTTGCTTCTCTTTGCAATCGTTCCAATGATAGGTCTTTTTTAGAACGTTTGTTAACATCACAAAAGTCACATCCTCTTCCACAGCCTCTCATTGCTTCAATGAGTGAGTTTACAGTTGGTTTTGTAATTTCTGGAATATTTTGAATATTTTTTACAAAACAATGCATCAATTCTGGTGCATCACCTTTTTCTAAATCATGAAACAAGTCTAATGCAAGCTCATCAGCTTCTCCTACTACTACTGTATCAATCCCATGTACTCTCATTCTATCTGATTTTGCTAATTCCCATGCGCCGTTTCCTCCTACTACGACTTTAAAATCATATTTCTTTTTTAATTGAATAATTTCTGCACACATTTTCTTAAACTTCATTGCTACATACGACAATTTTTCTGGAGCCATTGTTGTTGTAACTGGAGCCATTCCTAATGGATCCATTACATTAATTCCAACAACTTTGGTATCTGGACCGATTGATTTTGACAGATGCTCTGGATTTGCAACAAAGATGTCTTTTTTATCATAGCCCTGATGTAATGCGCTCTCTACTCTTCTTAATCCTACTTGTGCAACCTTTGCTTCACCTGTAATTGGATCAGTTTCAACTGCTGGACAAAATACCTTGTCAAAAACCCATTCTGGAAGAACTTCATATGGACCACATGCTATGAATCCATAAAGGAAATTTCCTCTATAATTTGTCATTAAACTTCTATCTGCTGTTAATACGATTCTTTTGCCTGACAACTCTAACCTTTTCGTTTCTCTATGATATATATCGTTTACGAGATTTTTCAAGACCACTTTAGGTGTTTACTATTTTTTATTGATTTGATTTACAATCTTTGCTGCAGCTGCACCAGCTCCAATTCCATTATCAATATTTACTACAGTTAGCCCTAGTGAACAACTTTGTAACATTGCAGCAAGAGCTGCAACACCCTTTTCACCATAACCATATCCAATTGATGTCGGTACACCAATTATTGGAACATTCACTGTTGAAGAAACCACTGATGCTAATGCGCCTTCCATTCCAGCTACAACTATTATTGCATCTACTCCTGATTTGACAAATTCTTTTAAGACTGGAAATATTCTATGTAATCCGGCAATTCCTACATCATAACTGGTTATACAATTACAGCTCATCGATTCACACATTAGTCTTGATTCTTCGGCAATTCCAATATCTGATGTTCCTGCAGTAATAATTCCAACCCTACCATTTGTTTTCTTTATTGGTTTTTTGTAAACCAAAATAGTTGTACAATTTTGTCCTGTACTAACTTTAAGATCATTTTTTTTACAATAATTGCAAATATCCTTATAATTCTTCTTTGGAATTCTTGAAACTACTATCGAGTTTGTTTTATTTAATACATTTTTAATAATTTTTTTTACTTCTGAATTTTCCTTTCTCTCAGCAAATATTACTTCTGGAATTCCTTTTCTTACTTCTCTACCAAGATCTATTTTAGCAAAATTTTCGATTTCTTCTATTGAATATAGTGATAGTTGTTTTTTTGCATCATTTACCGATAATCTCCCACTTTTTACTGAATCTAAAATATCTGAAATATTCATGGTATTCTAAAATTGACTTGTCTTAAAAAATTACTTAAAATTCCACACCTGATAATGCATTTTTTACACTATCGATGCCTTTGTTAAACCACTCTTTTTCTTCATCATTTAATTCCAATTCAACAATTTTCTCAACTCCATTCTTTCCAATTACTGCAGGTACTCCGATTGAAACATCTTTTTGTCCATACTCTCCATCTAAATTAGTCGATACTGGAATAACCTGTTTTTTGTCTCGCACAACTGATTCTATCATGGATGATATGGCGTTTCCAGGTGCATGAACAGTTGCCCCTTTTAGTTTGATAACTTCAGCTGCAACATTTTTTGTAGCAGTAAAAATTTCTTCAAGTTTTTCTTTTGCAAGTATTGTTGGTAATGGAATTCCTGAGACTGTTGCAAATCTTGTTAACGGTAACATGTTTTCACCATGTTCCCCAATTACCAGCGCCTTTGTAGATTCACGCGAATATCCTGTTGCTTCGTGTATGAATTGTTTGAATCTTGACAAGTCTAACATTCCCCCCATTCCAAAAACTCTACTTCTATCAAACCCTGAAGTTTTGTATGCAATTTGTGCCATTGGATCTAATGGATTTGTTACTGGAATTATCATTGCATCGTCTGCAAATTTCTTAATGTTACCAACTACGTCTTTTACAACTCCTGCATTAATTTTTAACAAATCCATTCTTGTCATACCCGGTTTTCTTCCAGCACCTGCAACTACCACAACAATTTTTGAGCCTTTCATATCTTCATAATTGTTTGAACCTTTTACATCAACATCAATTCCTTGTTCAGATAACATATGATTGAGATCCATTGCCTCACCTTGTGGTAGTCCCTCTGCAATGTCTAAGAGCAAAATTTCATCGTCTAATCGTCTTAATGCTGAAAATAGTGCTGCATCTCCTCCAACTTTACCTGCACCAATTATTGTAATCATGACTAAATTTCAAAATATTGAATAATTAAATCTATGTCGAATAGAATTTTGCAAACAGATTTTTATGCATTTTTATCATTTTAACGACATGGTACTTTTCATAGATTGTCAAGTTGCTGGTATTTCGGGTGATATGATACTATCATCATTAGTAGATCTTGGTGCAGATAAATCCAAAATCATTGATGGAGTAAAAGAATCTGCAAATTTCTTACAAGGCTCAACAATCAAAAAATTAGATTTCATTAAAGTACAAAAAAAAGGTAAATCTGCCACCCAATTAGTTCTAGATATTGATGAAGATACACATGAACGAAAAGGAATTGAAATTAAAAATTGTATTAAATTAGCCTCTGAAAAACTTGGACTATCAAACTCTGCAAAAGAATTCACAGAAAATTCCATTAACACCCTTATCAATGCAGAATCTAATGTTCATGGAGAATCTGATTCATCTGTACATTTTCATGAAGCATCGAGTATTGATACCGTAGTTGATATTGTTGGAACAGCAATTGCATTAGATAATCTTAATCTTTTTCATGAAGAAATTTTCTGTTCACATGTTGCAATAGGTGGAGGAACTGTATCATTTTCTCATGGAACAACCTCTAATCCAGCTTATGCGATAACTGAAATTTTTAAAAATTCTAACATAATTGTCACAGGAGGTCCTGTAAGTGAAGAACTAACAACACCTACTGGGGCAAGTATTCTAGTAAATCTAGCCTCTTCATGTAAAGAATTCTTTGTTGATATGAGTATAGATTCAGTTGGATATGGTTCTGGTACAAAGGAATTTGATAGTTTTGCTAACGTATTAAAAATAATTCAGGGAAAATCAAATGAAACTCTTGATAAAGATACTGTAAAAATACTTGAAACAAATCTTGATGATGTTTCTGGTGAAGTCATCGCAAATACAATAGAGAAATTAATGGAAAATGGAGCTAAAGATGTTACTGTAACACATGCAATCACAAAAAAAGGTAGACCATCTCAATTAGTGTCTGTAATATGTGACTCACAAAATGCAAATTCACTACTAAAAATACTCATTAATGAAACAAGAACATTAGGTGTTAGAATTAGAACTTCAGAACGATATGTGGTACCAAGAAAAATTCTTGAGTCTCAAGTTACGCTTGAAAACCAGAATTTTATTATACATTACAAAATTTCAGATTCAGAACATTTCAAATTAGAATATGAAGATGTTAAATCAGTATCAAATGAATTAAACCTCTCTTTTAATAAAACAGAAGAATTACTAAAAGAAAAGATTAAGAAAAAAAATGACTGATTTAGAAAAATTGTTAAAATGGTTTGATGATAAGGAAAAAGTGTTAATTTCTCTATCTGGTGGTGTGGATAGTGCTCTTGTTGCATATGCTGCAGAAAAGGTATTAGGCAAAAATGCAATTGCTGTCACTGCTGATTACAAAACCTTATCTTCTGAAGAACTGGATTCAGCAAAAAATATAGCTCAAGAAATTGGAATTACACACAAAATAATCACTTACAATGAATTGGATAATGATGATTTTGTAAAAAATAATGAGAAGCGATGTTTCTATTGTCGTGATGAACTATCGAAAAAATTACTTGAACTTGGTGAATTATTAGAAATACAAACAATTGTTGATGGAACCCAAAATGATGATCTTGGAGATTACCGACCTGGAATCGATGCATTACACCAAAATGGAATTCGTAGTCCTTTGTTAGAAACTAAGTTTACAAAGGATCTTGTGAGAAAATGTGCAAAGTCTGTAGGATTGTCTATATTTGACAAACCATCTAATTCATGTCTTGCCTCCAGAATACCTTGGGGACAAAGAGTTACTGCAGAGAAACTTGCTAGAATTGAGATGGGAGAAAAGATTATCAAACAAAAAACTGGAATTCACCAAGTTCGTGTAAGAGATATTGATGGAACCGCAAGAATAGAAGTTGAAACTAATAAAATTGATTTGTTGAATAATGATATTATTAAAAATGAGATATTTTCAAA
>JABHJJ010000137.1 GCA_018691945.1 Candidatus Nitrosopelagicus sp.
ACTGGAATAATTGCCCAAGTAGTAGACGGCGACACTGTAAAATTCCTTTCAGATGATGGTGAAGAGATTAGAATTAGACTTGCACTTGTTAATGCAGCAGAGCTTACAGAACTTGGTGGCGAAGAAGCAAAGGTCTTTGCAGAATCACAATGTTTTGCTGGAAGTGAATCTGTATTCATACTAGACAGAGGACAAAAGCCATCATTTGACAGACAAATCGGCCTCGTATTTTGTAGCGAAACGTCCCTAAACGAATTGCTTTTGGAAAATGATCACGCTGAACTTGATCCTCGATTCTGTGGAAGAAGTGAGTTTGGTGGTATGGATTGGGCTGTAAAGTATGGCTGTGAATAACTAGCCCAAAAATTCCTTGAAGGAACTTGGAAAAATTATATCGTGATATGCATGTGGCACCATCTTTCTATTCATTATTAGCAGTTCATGTGCTGCAGAATCTAGGACATATGTATCAGCCCAGTCGCCATAATCCCTAATTGACCTTCCAAAGCCCTGCAACAATTTCATAATTGCTTGTGCCTTGTACCACAATGGATATTTTTCCATCTTTATCTTTGTTCTAGTCTCTGACAGCATTGGATATGGTGCCTTTGCAACAATTTGAAATCTTGACAAGTCTTCTTTTAGATCTACACCTTCCCACAATGACGATGAAAGTAAAACTCCATTTTCACTCTCTGCGTGTTCTTGTACAACTTGATCTTGCGTTTTTCCATTTGCGTTAAAGCTATGACAAATTCTAATCCTTCTTTTGTTTTCTTCAGAAAGATTTTCTAAAATTTCAAAACATCTTGACTTGGATGACGTCAAGACCAATCCTTTCTTATCAGAATACTTTGTCATTATCTCATCAATTTTTTTAATTACTAGTAATTCATCGTCTCGTGTTGAATTGTAACTTAGTCTTTTAACATTTGAAAACTCTACTTTTCTATTTTCTATTGGAAATGGTGAGACTTCTGTATCCACAATCTCTACCGTACCTGGGTCAAATCCTGTATTTTCACAAAAACTTTCCTTATCTATTGTTGCAGACATGAAAATTTGAACTGGATGTTCAAAAAATGTACTAACATATTTTGAAATATCAAGAGGTTTTACAGAAAGTGATCTAAATTTTCCACCCTCATCAAAATATGGTTTATTTAAGATGAAATTTTGCTTATTTGAATAAATTTCAGAACGTGCTTCGGCATATTTTTTATATTTATTTTCTAGAGTTTGAACCACTTCATAATCTGGATTTTGAGCAAAAGCGCTACTATCCTCCAAATTACTAATCTGTCTTGCATAAGATTCAGACAATCCATCGGATAATTTCATCACATCATCGATATCTTCTAAATCATAATTTTCTACATCAATCTTACATTCATTCAAATTTCTCTCGTAAATATCGATTCCAACAAACTGTATTATTTGATCTTCAATTCTATGTGCTTCATCAAATATTGCAACTTTTTTATTTAGATATTGGGCATATTTTTCTTTTTGATACTTCATCATTTGAAAGTAAGAAGCGTAATTCCATATGGAATGTGAAGAAATCAAACTTTGATATTTTTGTAAATAGTATAAACAGTCATCCGATTTTATTTTTCCTTCTGCAACGTCGGTAAGTTTTGGTTTGTATTTACATTCTTTTTTTGTTTTTTTATCAAAACATGTACCCATATCACAGGTCCATTTGTTTTGTACAGCAAAATCTCTCTCTGTCAAATCTATTCCATGTTTCTCCATCATTCTATGACATGCAAAATTTGGCATTCCTTTGTTTGGCTTAAACCATGGCATATCTTTGGTGTATTGATCTTGCAAATGCTTTGATGCTGTTACAACAAATGAACTTCCAAAATATCCTGCAACACTTGCAGCAATGAGTGATTTCCCAATTCCTGTTGGAGCTGAAAGTAAGACAACTTTAACACCTGAATCAATCTTTTCTTGAATCTCTTTTATCAATTTTTCCTGAAGTGGTCTTGGGGCAAATTCTTTTGGAAAAGATTTGAGAATTGTACTTTGTGAAGACATGTATAAAAAAAATTTCTAAATTACTAAAGTTAAATCTATTTCAGCTATCTTGATTAACCGTTTGTGAATAATACTGACTGTGATTACCGATACATCCATCCTAAAATCATTAAATGACTATATCTCGAGGAGAATTCAAGAAATACCTCTAGAGATCAAAGAAACATACCTAGAAACAAAAAAAGTTTGGAAATGTGAAAATGAACTTGATTTTCTTTATGGATACTATGTAGGAAAAATTGAAGAGGCTACATTACATTATTTGTTAAAGGCTACTCGCGCATCAGCTGGTGGTTATGTAGATACATTTGAGATAAGAGGAATAATTGAAGAACATCGAGATGCATTGTATAATGCAATAAAGAAGACATTGAATTGATTATTCCGTTCAGTTTAATTTTTAAAAAGAATTTTTAGTCTTTTTGTAGTTTTGAATGGAATTTAATTATATTTACCACTACCCATCCTTTTCTTTTTTTGTGGTTTTGAATGTGCTCTAATCATATGTCTCATTGTTCTTTCAGGATCAGAAAATTTCATACCACATATTTTACACACTAAATCAGTCGTAGTTTTAGATTTTTTTTTGAATAAATCCAATTAATGAAGATAGAATTGAAGTGTATATAATGTTTGGAAGTATGATATCAGTTTATTTTTTTTGAACTAACCGATTATACTAAATTATCATAAATCTCTAGATTAATTATTGTCTGAAATAGAAAAGATCCAACTTGCAAAAGATTTGTCAATTTGTAGAATTTTAAATGGAATGTGGCAGGTAGCTGGTGGACATGGTCAGATTGATCATGATTCAGCTATATCACAAATGTTAGAGTATAATGAAAATGGATTCAATACTTGGGACATGGCAGACATCTATGGACCAGCTGAATCATTTTATGGTGATTTTAGAAATGAACTAGAAAAAAAGAAAGGAAAAGATGAACTAGAAAAAATTCAAGGCTTTACAAAATTTGTTCCAAATCCTGGACCAATGACCAGATCTATTGTAGAGCATTACATAGATCAATCAATGAAAAAAATGAATGTAGATGTAATTGATGTAATTCAATTTCATTGGTGGGACTATAATGATGCAAGTTACATTGATGCATTACATCAACTAACAAAACTTCGTGATGATGGTAAAATATCTCATCTTGCATTAACCAATTTTGATACAGAACGAATACAAATAATGACTGACAATGGAATCGAATTAGTCTCAAACCAAGTTCAATATTCAATAATTGATCAACGTCCTGATGTAAAGATGGCATCATTTTGTAAAAAGCACAATATGAAACTATTAGCATACGGAACCTTACTTGGTGGATTACTTACTGAGAAATATTTAGGTGCAACAGAGCCAACACGGGCAGATCTTGACACATACAGTCTTCAAAAATATATGAACGTGATTGATGCTTGGGGAGGATGGCAACTCTTCCAAGAATTACTTGTCACATTAGATGAAATTGCAAAAAAGTATGATGTACAGATTGCAAATATTGCAACACGTTTTGTATTAGATAGACCTGCAGTTGCAGGTACAATAATTGGCTCACGACTAGGATTATCAGATCACATTACACAAAATACCAAAACCTTCTCTCTAAAACTACAAAACGATGACTATGAGAAGATTAAATCAGTTACATCAAAAGCGAATGATCTTTTTGCATCAATTGGCGATTGTGGTGGAGAGTATAGGTAATCATTCATTTACCTACAATTTTTTAATAAATCAATGAAGTTTTGCCCAAAATGTGATGATAGGATGACTGGAGATTTATGCACCACATGTGACAAAAAGAAACTTCCTGAAAGAATAAAATTTTCAGATTATTCAAATCAAAAAATTAACAGTTGTGATAAAGGGTGTAGTGCCAAAATTTACTTTGATGAGGATTTTAAAACAGAGGAGGGGAAATTTATCCCAATTGACAAAAACACCGGTCGTCCTCACAAATGTAAAAGAATTCCAGTACGTAAAAAATTAAAGTAGAAATGTTTAACTAAAATTACGATAATTTTTTTTATGGGATTAACAGAAGCAGATGCCAAGGCTTTGGTTAGTGAAGGAATTCTCTCGGCAGATTATGATGAGCATAAAGAGGCAATCGAGTTTTATGATAAGGCTCTAAAAATTGTAGAAACTGCAGAAATTTATCTAAACAAGGGAATCTCTCTTGTAGAACTAGAACGATATGACGATGCAGTGGCATCATACGATAAGGCAGGATCTATAGATGCAAACGATTCTCTAATTTGGTACAACCGTGGTGTTGCACTAACCCAAATGGAACGATACGATGATGCAATACTTAGTTATGAAAAAGCAATTGAAGTATCACCTGGGTATGCAGATGCATGGTACAACAAAGGTGAATTGCTAAAGCATACGGGGCTAGAAGATGAAGCAAGTGTATGTTTTGACAAAGTCAAAGAATTGGAAGGAGAATAATTTCTCCTTTACAAAAATTACTATGCTTCATAATTCGGCAAACTCATCACTGTTTTTGAGGAATCAATCAGAGAGAACCTCGTCTAATTTATAATCATCAGCATTTAGTAAATAGTTTCCAAGTATTTAGAATCATTTATTGAAAATAGAATAAATCCTGAAAAGACAACATTTGTCATCTCTTCAGGCAGAGAAATTAATCTCCTGTTGGCGTGCAAACCAATAGAAATTATCAATTTTGATTCAAACTAAAACCTTTCTAACAGACAACAATGAAATAGTCTTTTTACCAATTATCTATATGGTATATGCTTGGATAATCCCAATCTCAATAGTTGCAATTTTAGGCATATCTGGTTATCTGGTGTACAGATTTGTTATTTTTGATATCTTGGCAAATAGTTCAGTCAATAGTACCTTGAAAAGAT
>JABHJJ010000138.1 GCA_018691945.1 Candidatus Nitrosopelagicus sp.
GCAAGTATGCTATAGGAACATCTAGAGTATTGATGTGGGAAGAAGATACATCTCTCTACTTTGGAGTAATTAATACTGTAGATGGAATTGCTGAAATTCACTACATCAAAATTCAGATTGGAAAAGACTAATCGTGCTACTCTTAGTAGATAATGGTTCTGTCTTTACAAAAGATATAGCTAATACACTTTCTGAATCTGACGTAATCTTTGAGAAAAAATCGTTCGATGATATTAATCCAGACGAAATTGCAAAATTTGACTCATACATTTTATCTGGTCGACGTCACAATGACTCTAAAATGAATGCAAAAAACTCAAAGATTGTTTTACATGCAGTAAGTGAGAAAAAGAAACTTCTAGGAATCTGTTATGGTGCAGAAATCTTAGCTCTTGCACTAGGAGGAACAATTCGGAAATCTTCTACGATAAGAGGCGAACAAGAGATTACTTGTAATGAAAATTCACTTTGCATAGGAAAAGATATTGTCTTTGAGAGTCATTCATATGAAATCTCAAAACTTGGCAACTCATTGAACTGCATAGCAGAGTCTGGAAACTGTAAAAATGAGATTATTAAACACAAAGAACTGTCAATTTATGGCACGCAATTCCATCCAGAGATGACCAAAGATGGTCAAGTAATGATCAAGAAATTTACAAAACTTTGATGATATTAATAATGATTAATTGAGTGATTTTGTATGGAAGATAACTCTGAACATGAACTAATCTTACCTCCAATTTCAGACAGTGACAACATTTGTCTGCCACTCTCAGTAAATGCAGTAGCAAAATACTGGAACATTGATCTTCCAATGACTGAAGCAAACAAGATTGCATCAAAATATGCTGGAATGAATGGAAGCATACTGATTGAGGGAATTAATCTTGCAGAAAGACATGGACTTTCCAGTTTAATATTACACTCAAGCATTACAGAATTAAAACAAGTAATTGACATGGGGATTCCTCCAATTGTCATCTTGCCTGGATTACATGATGTTGTTCAGCATGCATCAATCATTTCTGGTTATGACGACAAAGAAAAGACAATATTTCATTATGTTCCCGAACAAAAGCCATCTGATGAAGGCATTCAGGTTGGCGTAATTCCAGAAAAAAGATTTGAAAAACTCTGGTCTGAAGATGGTTACTTGATGGTTTTGTTAGGTCCCACTGACATCATTTCTACACTCAAATCCGATGAGAATAAGACAAAATCAAATAGGCTTTGTTTTGAATCTGAAAGACTAGCTATACAAAAACAAACACAAGAGACTATTAATTCTCTAGAAAAAGCCATACAACTCAATCCAGATAATTCGACTGCATTGTGTCTATTAGGAGGCGTACTAAACGAACAAAACAATTCTGAATGTGTCTCGTACTATGAAAAAAGTCTGGAGAAAAATGCAAACTGTTATCTTGCTTTTCGTGGTCTTGGAAATTTTTACCTAAAGAATCAGCAGTTTGATAAATCTGAGAAAAACTATACTCATGCAATTGAAATTAACGAAAATAGATTTGGTCCAATCTACAAGAATCGTGGATATGTCAGACAACAGCAAAACAAGATGGATGAGGCAAAACATGACTATCAAGATTATATCAAATTTACTCCAACGGCTAAAGACCGTGGAATGATAGAACGCGCATTAAATGAAATGTAATATCCAGATCAGAATTATATAGTTTAAACAGTTATCAAAATTATGCTTGATGCGAGATGTCCTGAATGTGAAAATGTAGCTAAAGTCAACGACGACGTTACCAAAGTTACATGTCCTCATTGTAAATTTGAAGTATCATATGAAAAATATCTGGAAATTATGAAAGACCAGGCACTTAACATGGCAGCAGATTACATTCCTGACAGACCTGGTTTTTGATTACCAAACTGATCCCTTATCTGAACAATCCATGTGCGATCCACATCTAGGACATATGAGATGACAGGCCTGTACGTCGAGCATCTTTTCATTACATTTGGGACACTCGACTTTTTCTTTCATGTATAATTTAAGATAAAATTGAATTAAAGATTTTTTACAAACTAAAATTGTCCAAACGTTAATTAGTAGTTCACAAATTTTTGAGATCGCAATGGCTAATTTCAAACTAACCGTTTCAGATATCAAAGGCAAATCTATCACAAAAGAACTCAAAGAAGGTGATGCAAATCCACTCATGGGTCTTGTAATTGGTGCTGAAACTGATGCAGCAATTGTGGGATTAGCAGGTAAATTGAAAATTACTGGCGGAAGCGACAAATCTGGCGTTCCAATGAGAGGAGATCTACATGGAATGGCAAGAAAACGCGTCTTACTATCAAAAGGAATTGGACTACAAGATACTGAACGTGGATTGAGAAAAAGAAAACTTATCCGAGGCAATACTGTTTCTGATGAAATCTTCCAAGTAAATTGCAAATATGATGGAGAAATTAAAGATGAGGCACCTCCAGCAGAGACAGAAGCTGCAGCAGAAGATGTGCCTAAAAAAGAAGCTAAGAAAGAATAATAATTATTTTACTTTGAATTAATAATAACATCAGTCATGCATTGACTGTCGTAGGCGATGTTGACCCATTCCAATTTTTTTGTGTCCTTGTTTGATTAATTCCATTGCACATTTGATTGACTCTTCGTATGTATGCTCTGAAAGTTTTTTTTCACACAAATTACAAATAGGGTCTGTCATATTTTGTTACAAACATTATAAGAAAAAAGGGTTACTAATTACAAATTTTTGTTGTAATTATTACAACTTTTCAAACTATACTATGAATGAATTATAGGATCCTTTTTTATAGTAATTTTAAAGCGATTTATTATGACAAGATTTGCTGGAAAATTAGCAGCCTTGATGTTAATTGGTGTACTAGTTACATCCGTAGCTGCAACTCCCGCATTTGCTGATTGGGATAGAACAAGTTATCCTGCAATACAAGGAACAATTCCTATTGCAGACGGTCAAGACTTTGCAGAGCTGAGTAACATTTCTCTAGTTGATGCAATGTCAACAGCAGAAAATGCTGTACCTGATAGTAAGGCCATTTATGGAAAACTTTCTGTAATTAACGGTTATCTTGTGTACAAAATTGTAATGATGGATGAGAATAGAGGTCATAACAAAGTTCTAGTTGATGCTGGAACAGGCGAACAACTCTACGTATCTGATGTTAAATCAAAGGATTCTTACAAAAACAAACGTAATTTTGATAAAAAACACAACAAAAAAATGAAAGATTATTTCAAAGGAATGACTCCTGAACAAGTTACCGAAAAGAAAAAACAATTCAAAGAAATGGGTGATGCTTGGAAATCTATTTCACTTCAAGACCGGGCAGCAATGATAATCCATTTCATGCAAATTAAGATGCAATGGGATACAATGTCTGATGAACAAAAAGAGCTAAAGAAACAAGAGATGAAACAACAATGGAAAGAATTCTTACCATTATCTCCTGAAGAAAAGAAACAAAAACTTGAAGATTATGTAAAATCTTTGAAAAACTAATCTGAATACTGTTTTATCTTTACAAGCGCATTTTTAATTGGTTCCAAATCTCTTACAGCCTCTTGTAAATCTCCCAATAATTGCATAAAGTATTCTTTTCCTGTATCTTGTGCCTTCTCAATGTCTGCTTTTCGACACTCTAGTGCCTTTTCTAAAATATCCAAGTCCTGCTCTAATGACTGCGCAGGTAGTGAATCTTGTAACATTTGTTCAACTCTCTCCTTTGTCTCGTCAATCATTGGAATTCTTTTTTGGGCCTGTGATTGTAAAACTGGAGCAAACATCGCAGCTGCCTCTTTTAGTTCTGGACTTGCATGTATTGTTTGTAATCGTTTTTTATAATGTACCAATGATTTCAAAACGATCTCGTATCCACCTTCATCTTTTAGGAATATTCCTCCCATCCAAACTGGCATAATTCGATCATTTTCTATATCATTAAATCTCTTTATGAAAGTAAGACCGAATTATGTAAAACTGAGATATAA
>JABHJJ010000014.1 GCA_018691945.1 Candidatus Nitrosopelagicus sp.
AAGAAATTATGGAGATGTATAATGAACCCCAAAAATAATCTTCTAATCGGTGCAATAATTGCAGTTGTAGTTGTAATGTCTTATGATGTTGGAGTTGATCCTATTGCATTTGTTGATGGTATACCGAATCTTGGAATTGTTCTAAAAGAGATGACTGAATTTGAATCTGAACACTGGGGAACTGCATTCTGGGCAATGCTTGAAACAATTGAAATGGCATTTGTTGGAACAATTGCCGGTGTTGTGATTTCATTACCTCTTAGTATTTTTGCGGCTAGAAATATTTCTAGCAAATATGTCTACGTACCATTACGTGCGTTATTAG
Organism: Candidatus Nitrosopelagicus sp.; assembly: GCA_018691945.1. Classification (GTDB taxonomy): domain Archaea; phylum Thermoproteota; class Nitrososphaeria; order Nitrososphaerales; family Nitrosopumilaceae; genus Nitrosopelagicus. The sequence goes on from JABHJJ010000014.1 coordinate 326, forward strand.
CTGCAACCAGAACATTTCCTTCCATCTTGTGGGCAATTCTTTTTGTAATTATGGTGGGTCTGGGACCTTTTGCAGGAATTCTTGCTATTACCTTGTATACAATTGGATTCATTAGTAAATTACAATACGAATCAATCGAAGCTATTGACTATGATCCTGTTGAAGCAACCACGGCAATAGGTCTATCAAAAATTCAATTAATTCGTTATGTTATAATCCCTGAATCTGCACCTCATCTCTTAAGTCAAATTTTGTACATGTTTGATTATAATGTAAGACAGACGAGTATACTTGGAATTGTAGGTGCAGGTGGAATTGGTTTTTACATAATTAATTATATTAAGTTCTTTGAATATGGAAAAGCAGCAGTTTTCATGTTGGTAGTTTTAATTGCAGTTCTTGCAATTGATTGGATTAGTGTAAAGATCCGTGACCGTTACATCATGAAAGCACAACATGGACAACAAGTTAAAGTTAAAACAAATTAACATGATAACGACATGGAATTGTTGTCATCACACAATGTGAATCGCATCTGCAACTATGATAATACTAATACGCTTCAAGAATTAATATAATGCGCCATATTTTTTAATCATAAAATCAATACCAAATATGGATTCATGTGGATTAGATGCAATTTTACTTCCCTCAATGTTTGCAATAAAAAACAAAATTGTAGGAATTCCATGTCATGAGGATCCCTCTTGTATTGGATATACGATCGTTGCTTCACTTGGCTTGGCATATGTCGTATATCGAGTTCTTACACGAAACATGAGCAAGAAGGGGAGACGTGAGGCACTCTTGAAATTCTTTTTCAGAGACACCAAAAATTAAATACACATGAGTTAGACGAGAGTTATGCCTGAATTTGTAGAAGAGGAGACTGGAAGACGTCTATATCATGAAAATGAAACTACTCTAGAAATTGAAAAGGCAATTGCTAAGAAATTTGTCCCAAAAAAAGGTGATGTAACATCTAGCTATATGCATCGTGATATGGATGAAGAAGAACCATTTGATGTTGATCGTGCAGCTGATGAAGAAGGAGTGCCAATATTACAAGAAAAATCAAAATTATCTCTTTATGATGTAGAGTACAAGCTAGATGGATTAAAGGTGGTTCCAGTGGATAAAAATACGGGTAAAGTTTTGGATGAAAAACAAGTAGTGACACTACGAAAACAGTTATTGAAAAACTGGAGATTTGAGGACGAAGACGAAGACGATGAGTAGTGTCTGTGAAGATCTAGAAGTAATTCAACAGCAAATGCTAGCAAATGTTATTGCACGAATGAGAAAAGAATCAAAAACTAAAAAAGAAAAATTAATTGCAGTTCAATAATGCCTTACTTTTTATTAGAGAAATGGTCAAGTCAATTCAGTGGGGGGTAACTTTGCTTAAAATCCAAAGGATGTTAACTCCTATCCTTAACGGCAGGTGCCATTCTGTCCTCACTATTAATTATATACCCTAAGTTCATTGATTCTTTATGACAGATTCTGTTTATGATCTTCGATGTATTGAAATTCAACATCATGATGGTGTAAGGTTTGCTGCAATCATTAATCATGATGGTCAAAAAATTGCAGGTGGTTTCACTGAAGGTGTTAGTCCGTATGAAGGTGATGAAGAAAAACTCCATAATTTCTACAAATTTGCATTAAATATTTCACTAAGAACTGATGAGCTAAACAATTCACTTGGTGCATTAAATTACATTGCATCCAGACGTGATAAAGTAATCTTAATCAGTTTTCCATTTCCTGTTACCACAAACATACTTCTAATATCTGCTGAACCAGGTCTTGATATTGAGAAACTAGCAGAAAATGTTGTTAAAATATTCTCAGGTGATTCATCTGGATTTACAAAAACACTTGCTGATGACTAGTCTTTTTTTCCTACTACGTGAATGAGTTCTTTTAATTGCCTTCTTAATTTTGCAGGTCTTTTCTTAATTGGATAACCAATACACAGTATTGATGTTGGTCTAAGTTCGGTTCCTATAATTTCTTTTACTTTCTCCTCATCAAACATGCCAATCCAAATACTGCTTAGTCCTAATGCAGATGCTGCCAATTGAGAATATGCTGCGGCAAGTGTGGCATCCTGAATTGAGAACTTCATTATAACTTTAGGAGAAAAGTCAAGTTTTACCCTAGATGGGTTCATACAAAAAACCAACACTAGTGGTGTATTCACATATGGTTGATTATTTGACGCCTTGACAAGTTTTTCTTTTGTTTCTTTATCACTAATGTAAAAAATTTCAAATCCTTGAAAATTTCCTGCGGTAGGGGCAGTATCTGCCGCAGCTAAAATTTTATCAATCTTCCATTTTTCTACTGGATTTTTGGAAAATTTTCTAGTTGAACGTCTAGTTGCCATAACTTTGAAAATATCTGTACTTGCCTTTTTTTCTGGTTTTGCTTTTAGAATGGTCTCTAACAATCCTAATCTATCCGATAATTCCTCTCCTGTATCATCCTCTTTTGGTTCATATCCTTTAGGCCATGAACGTCTAGTGTCTATTTTTTTGTCCATAGTCTTTCTTTAATTCTTAAGATAAAAAATTTCCCTATCTCTTAAAATTTGATGCGAATCGTTCTGTAGCCTTTTTCATCTCTTTAACATCTGATATGGAATGTGCATCTGAAAATGCACCTAATTTGCCTGGTAAAAAGAAGATTCCATCTCTTGCAATCATCTCAAAATGATAATTAAACAGTTTTGCTGAATCACATTTTGCGGCATCTGCTGCATTGTTAATCTCTGTCATTCCATTTCTGGGAAAATGTGTCATGAACAATGATCCTTTTCCTGTAACTATCGCATCCTGAGAAAAAATTTTTCTAAGCATCTTTGTTGTATCGCTTCCTAGATTATCCAGTTTTTTATAAAGTATATTTTTCTTATTTTTCAAAACATCAAGTGTTGTATCTCCTGCTACCATTGTTAATGGATTTGCAGAAAATGTACCTCCGCCGATGTAAGTTCTGTTTTTCTTTGAATTTACAGAGGTATTGGCATGTTCCATAATTTCATCTTTCCCACAAATCACTCCAATTGGAAATCCTCCCCCTACAATTTTTCCAAGTGTTACTATATCTGGATCAAGTTTCATAGTTGGATAAATACATCCATATCTGAATCGAAATCCTGTAACAATCTCATCTAACATGAATAATGCATTATTTGTTTTTACTATTTCTTGTATTCCTTTAAGATATTCTTGTGTGGCGGGTATTGCCCCGCCTCCTCCCAACACAGGTTCAATTAACACTCCTGCTAAATCCTTCTTTACTGAATTTATAATTTTTAATGATTCTTGTAAATTATTCAAAGGCAATGATATGATATGTTCTTCATCTGTTAGTCCTTGACTCTCTGGAACATCAAATGGCCAGTTCACGGTTTTTAGTAAATCTGTTGTGTATCCATGCCATCCTCCATCAATTTTTGCAATAATTTTTTTACCCGTTACTGCACGTGCTAATCTGACTGAATACATGGTAGCTTCTGTACCCGTTGATGCATAACGTATCTTTTCTGCTACTGGAACTACTTTTGAAATCTTCTCTGAAAGTGAAATTGCATTTTCATTGGATGTTCCGTGCATCCAACCTTTCTTTAATTGTCCTAATGCTTTCTTCTGAATTTGTTTTTGTGCATGTCCTAAAATTAAACTCCAGTGCCCCATCCAGTAATCAACATATTTGTTAGAATCCACATCTTTGAGAAATTTACCTTCTGCAGATTTTGTGATAAATGGGTATGGCTCAAAAAATCTAATATTATGATGTACCCCATTAATGTGAACCTTTTTTGCTTTTGTAAATAATCTGGCAGACTGTCTTGTTTTTTTTCTATAAGCCTCTTGTACACTAGTCATATCCTATCTGTTTCCTCTCCTTTCATTATATTACTGATCGCCAAGAATGTCTTTTTACGCCTACATTTTGAATGGTTTATAATGTCTCCTACAACTCAAATTTTCGCATACGTAACGCTTTGGCGGCGCCTTTGATGAAGTATGGCAAGATGCCATTTTGTGATTTAGAGGCCTCCAGTTACGCATACAAAATGAGGATCTGATCATAAAGATCAAATCTGAGATGTGAAGATTATGTGCATTCCGTTAATTCCAATAATAGAAATTAGTTGTGCAAAAAATGTACTTTGAAAAT
>JABHJJ010000139.1 GCA_018691945.1 Candidatus Nitrosopelagicus sp.
ACTTCCAAACTGTACAACTACAGGTTTAGCAATTACACTAAAACCATTACTAGAAAAATATGGTGCAAAAAAAGTAATGATGACTTCAATGCAAGCAATTTCAGGTGGAGGAAAAACTGGAGTGTCAGCAATGGGAATTACAGATAATATTTTGCCATACATACCAAAAGAAGAGAACAAAGTTAGAATAGAAACTAGAAAAATTCTTGGGAAATTAAAAGATGGAAAGATTGAAGATGCAGACATCAAAGTGAGTTGCACCTGTACAAGAGTTCCAGTAATTGATGGACATACAGAATCAGTATTTGTCGAGACAGAAAAAGAGATCGACCCTAGTGTAGCAAAAGATACGTACAATGAGTATAACAAAGACATTTCAGTTTCAGGATTACCTTCTGCACCAGAAAAATATTATGCGTTTCACGAAGATCCAACAAGACCACAGCCTAGAATGGAAAGAGAAGTTGGGGGTGGTATGACTACTTCAATTGGTAGAGTTGAAAAAGAAGAATTATTTGAAAATGGACTAAAGTATATGTTATTTTCACATAATAAAAAAATGGGCTCTGCAAAAGGAGCAGTTCTTTTGGCAGAGATGCTTTACAAGAAAGAGAAGATTTAATCTAGAATTTTAGAAATTTTCCAATAATATCTTTATTAAAGGTAGTAATTTCTAAGATGCCGGAGAATTAAATGGCAAAGATAGATAATCTTGATTTAAAAATTCTTTCAGAATTGAGTAATGATGCATCAGTATCAGTTCCAAAATTATCAGAGAAAATTAATGTCAATTCATCTGTTGTTTATAGTAGAATTAAACGTCTTTTAAAACAAAAATTAATTCAGAGATATACAATAGATGTTAATGATAAAGAATTAGGATATGTAGTAAAATCAGTTACAGGAATTAATATGGATTCCAAAAAGCGAGACACAATAATTGATGAGTTGTTCAAAATTGAGGGTGTTAGAGAGATTTCAGAAGTTACAGGACGATTTGATATCATGGTTACAATGTATGCAAGATCATTAAATGAGATGCACAAGGTGGTTTCGGAAAATATTGGTAAAATTGGAGGGATCTTAGGTTCTGAGAGCTTTATAGAGATGAAAAGAAGGACAAAACCAATGCCTTACATGCCAAAGTAAACGCGTGATATTTATTTTTCCGAGGAAAAGAGATTACATGCAAGAAACAACTACAAAAATCAAAATAAAAACATACTACGAGTTAACAAAACCAAAAATTTGGTATCTCTTAGTTTTTACAGCATTTGGAACTGCAATAACTGCATCAAATATCTATAACATTGAGATTTCAATTGCGACCTGGGCCTTGATGCTTTTTGGAGTGGCTGCAGGTTCTGCAGCAGCTAATACTTTGACGAATTATCATGATAGAGATATTGATGAAGTCATGGAGAGAACAAAGGGAAGACCAATACCAAGTAAGAGGATTTTCCCTGCTGAAAAAGCAAGGGACTTTGGATTAGTTTTAGCAGGAATTTCAATTGCTTGTGCATTTGGAATTGCATTCACTACATCATTTTGGAACGGAATGTGGTGTGGTATTTTTATGGTATTTGGTTTGGCAGATAATATTGTCATTTACAGTCACGCATTAAAAAGAAAAAGTCAACTTAACATCATTCTAGGAGGATTTTCTGGAGGTGCACCTGCAATGATTGGATATGCTGCGGTAACACTAACTGGATTGTGGGATTTTGGATTGATCATGGCAGGACTAGTATTCATTTGGATCCCAATGCACATTTGGGCGTTAACATTACATTTTAGAGATGATTATCAAAAAGTCAAGGTTCCTATGTTAACTGCAGTATTATCTGAAAAGACATCAGCTAGAGTAATTGCTGCAACTACAGTGATGATGGTAGTGTTTAGTGTGGTACCGTTCTTTTTGACAACTGATACAGGTGAACCAGTAATGAGTGAAGTTTACCTATACACTGCAATAGCATCAGGTATCTTGATGGTTGTACTTAGTGCATGGGTTGTATCAAAACCAACTGAAAAGGCTTCATGGGTTTTGTTCAAATTTTCCAGTCCATATCTAGCAGTACTATTTATAGCATTAATGGTAGATTCCGCACTTTAAGAAAAAAAACGTATAACTTTTTAATACCAAATTCGGTCATTCTACCATGGTTATAGAATTAGTTTGTAAAGACTACGGATATGACTGTGGTTTTGTCGCCGAAGGTGAAAATGTTGAGGATGTTATGAAAGAGTTTGGTAAACATTCGGATGAAGAACATGGATTATGGTATTCAGACGAATCACTAAAACAGATTGTTCAAAACAAGTACAATACAAAATGATTCTAAGGTTTTAAAATAATTTTTCCAACTAATCCTTTTCCGTTAAGCATTTTTTCATGAGCATCTACTGCATTCTCAAATGTAAAAACAGAATCAATAATTACCTTAATCTTTCCTTGACCCATCCAGTGAAAACCTTCTTCCAACTCTGCGCGGGTTCCCTGTGTAGAACCTAAAATATTAATTCCTTTGAAAAAGATGTGACGTAAATCAGCTGGTGCATCATATCCAGTTGTAGCACCAGTTGTTACCATTGTTGAACCATATTTCAAAAGTGTAAGTTCCTTGTTGAAATGAGAACCACCAATGTGTTCAAAAATTACATCAATTCCGGGTGATCCACCATTTAGTTTTACAATTTCTTTGGTAATTGCCCTGACTTCTTTATGCCAATCATCTTTTCTATGATCAACAGCATAATCTGCTCCTAATTCTTTTAGTTTTTCTAATTTTTCTGGGCTTGCAGTTGCAATAACTGTACAACCATACAGTTTTGCAATTTGAATACCAAATATTCCAACCCCAGAGCTACCACCCATTACAAGAACAGTTTGTCCAGGTCTAATTTTTGCCCTTCCAACTAGCATATGCCATGAAGTAAGAAGAGTCATCGAAGCCGCCGCTGCTTCATCATAACTAACATTATCAGGAATTTTTATGACATTGATTTCTGGTAGATGTGCAATTTCACAATATCCACCCCAAAGTGGACCAGTTTCAAATCCCCAAATTTTTCTGTCCCTACAATCATATTCTCTTCCAGAAGTGCATGCTGAACAAACACGACATGACATATTTCCATGTGAAACAACTCTATCACCAACTTTAATATTTTTTACATTTTCACCAACGGCGATTACTTCACCTGCTGCATCAGTTCCAGAAATATGTGGTAGTGGAACAGCCAAAGGTTTACCTCTCATTCCCCAAATATCATCATAGTTTAGTGCAGCAGCTTTTACACGAAATAATACTTCATTTTGTTTTACATTTGGTTCAGGAATATCTTTTAGTTTTAGAATTGATGCAAAATCATTATCCTTTGCATATTTTTCATAAACTAGTGCTTTCATTTTTTATTAATAATCATTCAAAGATATTTTATCAAGTTTTGGGATTTTTGCAATTTCAAAACCTTCTTTTCTTTTATTCAGAGGTCTCGTTGCATCAATTCCAAGTTTAGCAGTCTTAAGATTTTTCTGATCACTAGAAGGATCCAAGCTCGAACCACGAACATTTTTTATTAATACAATGTCCTTATCAGCCTGAAATCTAGTTGCCATTGCATATTCAACCTGGTCAGAGCTTGATGGATCAATATCATCATCAACAACTGTAACCATTTTTAGAGAACGATGAGATGCAAAAATTTCATTAATTATTTTTTTTACATTTGTAGAAGGTGTTTTTGATATTTGTGCCACAGCATGAAGCCAATGTGAACCTCCATTAGACAATATTACTTGGTTAGTTCTAGGGAACTTTTTCTTTATTATTCCATTAAGTTTTGATTCAATCGGCATTCCCATTAACAAATGATGTTCTCCAAATCCAGATAAAATATCATGAAAAATTGGATTATTTCTATAGTACATTTTTTCTAATTCAAAGAGTGGTTGTTCCCTTGGATGATCATAGGTACGCAACATTTCAACCATCCATTCTTTATCAGTTCTATCTTGGAGTATTTTTCCTTCCATAACAATTTCAGTGCCTGATGGGACATGCATTCCAGAATATGGACATTTTGAGAGGGTCAATTTTTTGCCTAATAACGAATTTGCTATATGAAGTTCATCTTTTCCCCAGTCCGCCTGATAAGCACCTGCAATAGATATTGCTGGATGAACACCTACAGTAATTGCAATTTTAAGATCTTCACCATGTTCTTTTGCATTAATGAAATTTCTATGTGAATGACGTCCCTCAACCATTCTAATTGAGAAATGTTTTCTATCAATTGGCATTAATCTATGAAATGCAGAATTCTGTGTTTTGAATTCATAGTTTTGAGAATAAACTATAGCAGATGTGATGAATGGTCCAGACTCTTTCTCAAAGTGAGTAACAATAGGAAGTTTCGATAAGTCATTTGATGTATTTTCAAAGAATTTTCCGCTATTGATAATTTTTGGTTTTTTTGCATTTTTGATTGAAGAGTAAATTGATTCATGTATTTTATTTTCTTTTGCATTTACTGCTAGTGCAAATCTTTTTCGCGTACCAACTAAATTACTAACTAATTTGAAATTATTTTGTTTTATATTTTCAAAAAGTAATGCTGAACTTTTATCGGCTTTTGCAGTAATTCCTGCAATTTCAAATTTTGTTGAAACCTTTTTTTGGATGATTTTTAGTTCTTTAGATTTTTTTAGTTTGGATATATATTCACGCAAGTCTCCAGTCATTGAGTAATTTCTCCCATTATTTCATGCATTAATTGTTTTGTAGTGTTATTATCTAATGATCTTTCAAAATTTGCAGTAACAAGACATATGCCTTTTAAAAAAGATGAGATTTTTTCAGATAATAATTTCAAAAAAAGTTCTTCGGATTTAGTCGGTATAATAATGGAAGTTGATGGGACAGGTCCAGAGCTAATAGAGATTAGCATTGGACCAATTTTTGGAGAATTTTCAGAAATGGAGATTATCATTCCATTTTCAAAATTTAGCATGTTAACTAGGAAAGTACGATTCTCGTATGCAATTGTCTTTGTATTACAACCAGTTTCCACAACAAGACTTTTTCAATTATGCCTTTATTGCTATCGGTTCAGACTTTGCGTCGAATGCATCTTTGATTAGATCTCTTGCCTTTTTGATAGTTATGCGTTCTTCAGATTTTCTGAGTTCTTCAACGGTCTTTGTTTTTGTCCATCCTTCAGATACAGCAGTTTCTAATGTTGTTTTAACAAAATCAGATGATTCTTCTGCAACTTCAACAGGAGTATCAACAGGGGTATTCTTTGCATCAAATGCCTCTTTAGTTAATTCTCTTGCCTTTTTAATGGTCATGCGTTCTTCAGATTTTCTGAGTTCTTCAACAGTCTTTGTTTTTGTCCATCCTTCAGATACAGCAGTTTCTAATGTTGTTTTAACAAAATCAGATGATTCTTCTGCAACTTCAACAGGAGTATCAACAGGG
>JABHJJ010000015.1 GCA_018691945.1 Candidatus Nitrosopelagicus sp.
ATATTGTTATTGACAATGATTACGTTTTAGAATTAAAAGTTCCAAAAAGTAAAACAGTTCTCAGAGATCTTGGTGCACAACTAGAAGAATATGCCGAAGAATATCCTAATCTTTGTGCAGTCATTGCAGATACGTCAGGTAATGCCTTACCTGATGGAAAAACCCTAGATATTACTGAACAAATTAACGAGTATACAGACAAGTATCATAGAAAATACAAAGTGCCAAGTATAGTACTTAATGTTAGAATGAGAGCATAAAAAAAATCAAAGATATTCTTCGAGTTTACTTTCTAAATTTCATTACAGCTAAAATTGGAATTCCAATGTACATCACCACATTAAGCATTATCAAAGAAATTCCATATCCCAATACTGATTCTTCTGAATCCATATCAACATAATGTAGAATTGATAAACTAGTAATCATTGGAGTAATTGCAACCTTTACCATTTCTTTGAATACTGGATTTTCTCTTTCATAATCTGCAATTACTGGTGAGAATGTATAGTAAACATCATTGAATGAATTCATGAAATTTGTGCCTGATTCAGTAGATAGTAGGGAGTTATCTCGTAATTCTCGTAACTTTTGAACCTCAGGTGCTAGTTCTGAGCCATATGTGGCAGTTGCAATTAGACATCCTCCTCCTGAACTTGGTGATGGTACTGGAACTAACTCGGGTTGTTCAATTTGTTCCTCAAATTCACTTTTTATTCCCTGTTCATTTTGAGATGTGTCTGTATCTATGGTGGAAACCACTCTAATACTGTGTACACCATTTGGATATTCAATATCTAAATTTATTTCAGAGTCTGATTTTTCTTCTGATAAAATAATCGTTGTGTCATCTAGGAATACTTGTAATGGTGTAGAAATTAATGTGGTAGGAATATTCAAACTAGTACTTCCACTAACAGAATCTTCATTCACAATTATTAACAATGTATTTTCATTTTCAATAAAATTAACTGATTGGATATTGGATGATGAACTTGTACCGACAGTATGCGATTTTCCAATTTTTGTTACTTGGTAATCTTTTTCTGTAATTTTAGAAGTTTCTTTTGTGTTTAATACAAATGTATGTTCAAATAACTTACCTTCTGTGGGTGTGTTACTAGTAATAGTAAAAATAAATTCTTGACTTTTTTGATATCCTTGTTTTATTGCAACAATATGAATTTCTGTGTTTACATCTCTACTTGGAGCATACCAATCAATTGAAATCGTTTGGGGGTTATCAAATACATCTATTTGATAGGATGCTAAAACTTCAGCATTTAATATTTCTTCAATTTGTAAAATAGATGGAATTTCTAACTTGTTATTTGATTCATCAGATATTGTTACAACAAAATTTGTTGGAGGTGGAGGTGCCACACCAAATGCTGTGTTGACAAAAAGCCCAATTGACAAAATAAGTATTAAGAGAAATCTCATGACTTAAGGCCTTCCAATTTGTCCAGCTGCCCATCCTTTTGGAATATTGTGTAATATGAAGAGTTCATCGATGTCATTTTTTGGGATACTAGAGTTTTCAACTAGATAATCATAAAAATCCTTGAAATATTTGATATGTCGTTTATCTTCTGAATCGTGAGTCGGATAATGTCTTTGATGATAATCAAAACCTTTAATCAAATTCCAAACTTGACCTATGCTCAATGAAATATTTTCACCATCATTTTCACCATCATACATATCCCAAAGTAAGGTTGCTATAGAATATTCTTCATCTAGCCAGATTAACTTTCCATCACGATAATACTGAATCTCGTCAGAATTAGGTGCGTAAATGTTCGATTCAAGATCAATGTGGTGGTATTCACCTGATCCAGAGAGATTTTCACGATGTTTTATTGCTGCAGGTAGAAAACTTCCAACCCCTTCAACCCAGCTATCTGCTGTAGATTCATTATTAAAACCACAATGGTTACATCCATTTTCACCCTTTGGGGATGTATCATACCCCGTCATTTTGTAATATGTGTAATCTTGAACATAGTGTGTGTATTCCATACCAAAAGCATCAAATCCCGTAGTTTTGTAAATGTTAATTCTTGGTTGATACTTACTAGATACTTTTCCTGTTTCAGAATCCCAATCCGTAGACCAATACCAGAAACCATCGTCCTTGAACAAAAAGATATTGATTATTGGAGGCCTTTCACCTAAATTTTTACTATAAAATTCAACAATTTTTGTTTGGGTGTCGAATCCTTTAGTGATTATATGTGAATTCGTTTTATCATATGGCAAGAATTTGTCAAGATTTATACTAAAATTATTTATTGATTTAGTTTTATCTATTTGAAGCACTTTAGAATATGAAGTAATAATTTTTCCTTCTGCACTCGGATTTTCATATTTATCAGGATTGTATTTATTACCATCAATAAAACTAAACGATTTTCCATCAGTCATTTCAAACCAGAGTTTATACTCAACATTAGGATCAAATTTTATATTATTAAATTCAAAATTTCCTTTTGAATTTGTATAGTCAGTTTGGTAATTTTCTCCAACTTTTAAAATGGTTTTTAACCCAGATAAATCATTATGAGAGAAAAATCCTCCATAGTGTACATTACCTCTAATACTTGTTGTTTCCGGGATTATTGTTGTTACATTAATTTGTGTAGAATCGGATATGCTAAAATTTGAAGATAAAGATGTGACAACATATTTTCCATCAGATAATGTATTTGATAAAAATAATATAATTGAATATGAGCCATCATTATTTACAGAAACAACTTTAGAAGATACAACTTGACCTGAATTTGATTTAACACTTATACTAATTCTGTCTCCGGGAGTACCAGTTCCATAAACCGTCACCGCATCTCCTGGTTCAAACTCAGTAGTTCCAGTAAAAACAGATAATGTTGGTTTTTCTATTGTAATCTTATATCCATCAGAGATTGCTGTTTCAAAGATTTGATTTCCAGTATAGAATGCAAAAACTGTAATGGCTGATGAGCTTACATATTTGGCATCCCAATTTACATTGAATCTACCCGAAGAATCAGTATATCCCTGATCAAGAATTATAGAATTTCCATCAATTTCTGTGCCTATTCCAATGGGTTGACTTGTAATTGAATCCCCATTTGCAGTCAAAAGTTGACCTGTAAATGAAACTGGCTTACCGATAATTACAGAATCTGAAGGTCTATTCAAAGTAATTTTTGTCTCAAAAGTATCTGGCTCTGATTGAATAAAGGAAACCCAAACAACATTGTGTCGCTTGTCAATTGGGGATTCGGCTGAAATAGAATAATCTCCAAATTGTACATTTGTTGATTCACTCCAAGTGAAAAGATTTATGTTAAAAGATCCAGATGAATCCACTTTAATTATTTCTTGAGTGATTGTATTTTTATTAGAACCAACTAATTTAATTTCAATCTCTTCTCCAGGTGTTGCAGTTCCATAAACAAATAATTCTTCACCGTCTTCAAAAATTGATTTATCTGTATTTATTGAAATATCTTGTAGTTCTATTTCTGGTGTAACATAAACACTGTATGTTGCACTTTTTACTTTAGTTATTTCAGCATCTCCTTCAAATATAGCATAGAAATCATAAGAACCTCTATCTCTTTGTATGGATTTCCATGGTGCAGAAAATTTTCCATTTTGATCAGTAGTTATTGAATCAAAAGTTTCATCTTTACTCAAATTAATATCGTCTTTAATGTAAATTGTTTTTCCAGATAATGGTAATCCTTCACTAGTTAATTGTCCTGAAAATGTTATCATTGTATCTTCATTCACTCTATTTGGAAGTGGTGTAAGATACAAATCGGGTTGTAATGTTATGATTACATTACGAATTTCACTAGTGGTTGATGAATATTGTGAATCTCCTTCAAACTCTACATACCAACGATATGTATTGTAAGTGTGACCTACCTTCCAATGAAATTTAAATTCACCATTAGAATTAGTAGTAGATTCTAAAACTATTTCGTTAGTGTTATCACTTACAAGATTGATTCTTTTGAATGATATGGAATTTCCTGATTCAGACACTAGTCTGCCTGAAAGTACTACTACATCGTCACGCTCGATATTAGTAGGTAGGGAGTTAAGACTTAGAATTGACGAGACCAGTTTTGGTTTTGTTGATAAAGTAACTTCTAGTTGACGTGAATTACTAGATGATTTTTTGTATTGTGAATCTCCTTCAAACTCTGCAAA
>JABHJJ010000140.1 GCA_018691945.1 Candidatus Nitrosopelagicus sp.
AAATTTAATCCTAAACCTACTTGGAATTCTAGAGGGGGAGATAATCTTATAGAGGATTTTTACAAACCATCTCTGAAAAATTGCAATCTTTATCAAAGAATGTCTGGGTTTTTTACCTCTACTTCCTTTACACATGTTGCTCAAGAAATTTTAGATTTTATTGAACGTGATGGAAAAATTGAACTCATTACAAGTCCTAATCTCTCAACTATGGATAAGGAAACAATTGAAAAAAGCATTGATGACCCAGAACAATTTATATCTGCAATGTTCTTTGACGATTTAAAAAAAGATATAGATAATTCAAAAATAGATTTTGCAAAACTGATAGGCTATATGTTAACCCATGACAAATTAGAAATTAAAATTGCAATTCCAAAAGATGGTATTGGAATGTATCATGATAAGATTGGAATAATGCATTTTGACAGCGGTGATGACAAACTTTCGTTTGCTGGCTCTGCCAATGAAACTTCTGCTGCATGGAAATTTAATTCCGAACAATTAGAAGTTTTTACCAGCTGGGGCGGCGAACGAGATAATGTGTCTATTAGAAATCACCAAAGATGGTTCAATATGGTGTGGCAAAACAAAGTAGATGAATTAGAAATTTTTGATTTACCTGTGGCAGTTAGAGAACATCTTTTAGAAATTGAGCCTGAATCTGATGTAGAAGTGGAGAAAATTAAGAAAAATATAAAAAAACTTCTTGGCGAATCATCTGAAACACAATCAATGTCTTTGTATGACTATCAAAAAGATGCACGTGATGCATGGATTGAGAATGGATGCCGGGGATTGTTTGCTATGGCTACTGGTACTGGAAAGACATTTTCTGCATTTTCCTGTATGAATAAAATCCAGAATACCCATGAAAGAACTGCAATAATCATCGCATGCCCACAAAAACACCTCCTTGAACAATGGTCTGAAGAATTGGAAGATTATAATCTGGGTATGCCTGAATCTGATAAAGTTGATTCGTCAACTACCGTGTTTTGTGATAGTGATTACCATGATTGGCGAGATAAATTTGATAAAATTTTGGATCAGATTAATGAAAAACCACTTGGATATTCAGAATTTTCTAAAAATAACTTTATTGTTTTTGTTACTCATGCCACACTTGGAAAAGTAGGAGATAATTCGTTTAATGAACGAATTGATAACATCAAAAATTTAAAAAAATTTCTCATTATTGATGAAGTTCACAATATTACTGAAAAATCTTCAATGACAAGATTGCGTGATGATTATGATTTTAGACTGGGGTTGAGTGCTACTCCCAATAGACATCTGGACTTGGTAGGCACTGATATTATTTACAATTATTTTCATGGAATTGTTTATGAATTAACTTTGAAAAAAGCGATTGATGAAGGGTATTTGTGCAAATATCATTACTATCCATCTTACATCTCCCTTACATTTGACGAAGCAGAAATTTATGATAAATTGACTACTGACATAGCAATTATTGAAGAACAAAAAAGAAAAGGGAGGTATAATCCTAAAAAAGGCGACTTTGATCCTTACTTGCAACGTGCATATCTAGTTCAATCTGCCGTAGGAAAATTCGATAAATTAAAAGAACTTTTACACGACATGAGTAATGATTTGAGCCAAACTTTGATTTATTGTACGAGTAATCCTTCTATGGGATTTCCAAAAGGAACGCCTACCCAATTGATTGAAGTGCAAAAAATATTATCTGCCAGAAACATAATTAGTGATTCTGTTACATTCAAAGATAAAACAAAAGACCGAAGAAGGATTTTGAGAGATTTGGCAAATGATATTTTTGATTGTGTCACTGCAGTAAAATGTCTTGATGAGGGTGTCGATGTTCCGTCAGTAAAAGTTGGAATATTCATGGCAAGTTCTGGAAATCCAAAACAATTCATTCAAAGAAGAGGTAGATTGCTGAGAAAAAGTGACAGGACACACAAGACACACGCAAAAATTTATGACATACTTGTAACTCCACGTATTCCAAATGATGATGAGGTGGCAACAAATAGAGAACGTAAATTAATTTTAAATGAACTCCTTAGATGTAAGGAATTTGCATCATCATCCGATAACGAATCTGACGCAATAGAAAGTATAAGCGAAATATTGAAAGGTTTTAAAATTCCTTACGAGAAATTAACTAGAGAATGGGTTACTGAAAATACCGGTGTTTGGAGCGAAGAGGATGATGATTATTCTCCAACAACTGAAACAGATTATTTGCCCATAGAATAAATTCCGTGTTGATTTACAGATGTGACATTTGGATGCCATTTCTTGTGATACTCGTCATGCTGCGTATGAATTGGAATTAGTTTCTTGGCGTTTGCTCCATCTATGACATGTTTGATTTGTGATCCGTCGCCGTGGCCTGATACATGAACCTGGTTCCATTCACGTTCCTTACCAATTATACCAAACCTCTCAAACCAATTCTTAATCTGTTCACCCTTTAACTCCATTTCCAAATCAAACGGCTCAGTCAGTGAGCGAATGTAGGAAGAACCAGGATTGGGTTTTACATCTATCAAGTTTTGCAAGTTAAAGTCGCTGCAATAAAAGACAAATTCCTTTTGGTTTTTTGCAATGTCGCGATAGTCCACAACATTTGGATAGTCCAAAAATTCCCTTTGCCATGTTGCATAATCTTTGTAAAGTTGCTCTTGAGAAAACTTGCCCAAATCCTTGTCTATCAGACTCCATGTTCCGCGCGGAATGAAAATTTTGATATTTTTGTCATCTGGTGCTGGATACAGTTTGCTACAATGTACAGAGCTAGAAAACAGCTTCAACAGGTATGCCTGCTTTAGATCAATTACCAGATACCGTCCGCCATTTTTTGCAGCAAGATAAAATGACATTAATCTGTCTAAATCACGAACAGGATAGCCGCAGATTACAAGTTCTTTTGTTTCATTAATTATTTTACTAGAAATATTTTCCACATCAAATTCAGTCATTGACGATTCAGATTCCACGCGGGTGCCTTCACAT
>JABHJJ010000141.1 GCA_018691945.1 Candidatus Nitrosopelagicus sp.
AACTTTGCCTGTATCTGTAACAATGGCAAAAATAGGTGATTTCATTGTGGTTGATCCTACCATTGAAGAATGGGGTATAATGGATGCACGAATTACAATTACATCTAATTCTGATGGAAATGTGGTTGCACTTCAAAAAGGCGGTTCAGATGGATTTACTCAAGAAGAATTAATCAAATGTGCTGAGATATCAATTAAGGTTGGCAGTAAGATACGAGAGATTATAAAAGAATCAAAATAATGTGATAATTAGAATGGCAAAAAAACAAACTACCCTAAAAGGACTTGGTCCACGATATGGAATTAAAATTCGTAAGCAATTTACTCAAGTCCATCATTTGATGAAGAGTAAAAGAAAATGTCCTGAATGTGGTGGTTCTATAATCCGTGAAGCAGTTGGAATTTGGATTTGTAAAAAATGTGGAATTAAAATAGCTGGAACTGCATATGACGTTAAGCTTTAACGCAAAAATTCAATTCTCTTCCGATAAAGAAAATTCTTCAATATACCATTCAATTAATACTGATAATGAATTTTATCCAGAAAACCCTACAAAAACAAAAATTTCTCTTGATAAGGAGATTATCATAGAACTAGAATCAAATCATCTGCCACATCTACGTGCAAATCTAAATTCTACCTTACGCTTGTTACAGGCCTCTTATGATACCATAAACTCTGTAAAGGTATAATAAAACAACAATAAATCCTAAACTATGTCTGCAGGACAACAAATGCCTCCTTGGTTACAAGAACAAATCGCAAAAATGCAACAATCTCAACAAAATCTACAATCAATTCTAATGCAAAAACAACAAGTTGAGATGGAAAATGTAGAATCTGACAGAGCTTTAGAAGAATTAAAAAAAGCATCTGACGATGACCAAGTTTTCAAATATGCCGGCTCAATCCTAATCAAATCTAACAAGAAATCTCTGATTGATGAATTGGAAGAAAAAAAGGAATTATCTAAAACAAAATCCACTGTCTTGGCAAAACAAGAAGAACGACTAAAAACTAGTCTTCAAGAACAAGAACAAAAAATCCAGGAAATGTTAAAGAACCCAAATCCTCCTAACGCTGATAAATCATCATCATAGCGCCTTAACAAATTTTAACATAGATACTATAACCTAATTATGAAAATTGAACAATTACGAATCATTGTTGATGAGCGAGAAAAAAAGAGCGGTATTCCAAAACTTTTATCTTCAATTGGGGTAAAAACTGAAATCAAAACACTTCCAATAGGTGATTACATTGTTGCTCCAGAAACTGTAGTTGAGAGAAAAAGTATAAGCGATTTACTCTCTTCTGTATTTGATGGTCGTTTATTTGATCAATGCAGTAGACTAATTGAACACTACCAATATCCTGTTTTACTGGTAGAAGGAAATGTAGATGAAATTGAACAATTAACTGACAATCCTTTAATATTTTATGGAGCGCTGGCTACTGTTGCACTAGAATTTAAAATTCCAATTATTCCAACTCCAAGTGCAATACACACTGCCAAATTATTAGTATCACTTTCTACTCGAAAAGAACTAACAAAAGGTCCTTTTCTTAAAAAAATTAAAAAATCAAACAATGTTGAAAAACAACAACTTTCTGTTTTGTGTAGTCTGCCTGGAGTTGGTGAAAAGTCTGCAATCCGGTTACTAGAAAAATTTGGAACTCCTCTTAATGCATTATGCGCTCCTATTACTGAGCTTGCAAAAACTCCTGGATTGGGTGAATCAAAAGCAAAAAAAATTAAAAAAATGCTACAAAATAAGAACAAAAATTATAAGAAATCTGGGCAAAAAACATTACATGAATCCTAGATTGATTTTTTAATTAATTTTCTATTCAATTTGTTTCCGCATATAGGACATTCTTTTTCTTTTGAAAATTCTTTTCCACATATTGAACAATAGCTAATCCATTTTCCAACAGTGTTGATACCTTGAGTCATGAGTGAATCTGTTTTGATTTTCAATTGTTTAGCAATATTTGTAACTGCAAAATCATCTGTAATTAACCCAATTTTATTTTCTAAGGCTAATGCAATAATTGATACATCTTGTTCAGAAATGGTTACGCTATCTCCTGTTCTTTCTGCTGCATCTCTCACAACATTAATGGAATCTTTGCTTGGATCTCTTATCTGAAGTCTACCTGTTTGTTGTAGCATCTCAAGTGCCCCTTGCTTTCTCTTAATATGTTGTATTTCGTCATACACTGTATTAGTTGTCATGAAAGAATCATTAGATACAAACGGTATTCCTGCATAAAATGCAGTAGCATCTAAAACTCTAAAAACCAAGTTTATTCATTTGTCTTAGACCCTTTTTCTTTAATCGAACAAAAACTGCCTGCTTCTTAAATTTCTTAATAGTAATTTTTTGGTCAATTTCTGATGATTTTATCATCTGTGCATCCATTACTATATTACAATCATGTGAACAATTAATCTCAATTTTCTCATCTGGTACAACAATTGATGGTAGTCTATGTACTGGTGCAACAGGTGTTATGATCAGCACATCTAAACTTTCATGTAGCAATGGACCTCCAATTGAAAAAGAATGACCTGTAGACCCACTAGGTGTTGAAATTATCACTCCATCCATTTTCTGCTTTACAGTATCGCTTTGAAATTTAATTTCAAATTCTGCAGTCTTTGTTAAATTTTTACGATTAATGTAAATTTCATTTAATGCAGGTGCAAATTCTTCCCCATTACATGATGCAACAACTCTAGTTCTTTTATCTAACCAAATTTGGTTTTTTGTAATCGCGGTCATTGCATCATCAAAATCATCCAATGTAATTTCTGATAGAATTCCTCTATTTCCTCCAACGTTAATTGTTAAAATTGGAGTTTCATTTCGTAGATTCCTAAAGGCTCTCAATGTTGTCCCATCTCCTCCTAACGTAACCACCAAATCTAATTTTATTTTGGACAACTCTTCAAGTGATTCTACTTTTTTAGCTCCTGAAACAGAAACTGGTGAAATTGTATAGATGCTGATCTTTTTTGCTATTAACTTCTTTGAAATCATCTCTGCAGCATCTTCAGAAACTTTTGAGCCAAATTTGCTTACAATTGCTACTTTGTTTAGTTTCAAGCAGTCTCTTCAACCTATATCGTGTTTAAAAATGATCGTGCCTTATTCATGAACAACTGTCAAATCCTAAACATATCTCAGTCAATGATTTTATTGGATTAATAATTCCAACATATTCCAACAAATTACCTTGTAACGCCCTAAAATTTGTCAGTCTCACGCAGAAATAATCACTAAAAACTATTTTATGTATATTTTATATTAATAATGCCTTATTCATTAATCGATATGTTGAATAATTCCAAAAAATTATTTTCAAACGCAAAAAAGGTAATTCCTTCTGGGGTTAACAGCCCCGTACGTTATTTTGAACCATACCCATTCTTTGTAAAACGTTCACATGGCTCATCTTTATGGGATGAAGATGGAAATAGATTTATTGATTTCTGTAACGGTTATGGCGCATTATTGTTAGGTCATACAAGAAAAGAAATTATTAATGCAGTATCAAACCAAATGAAGAAAGGTACTTTATACACTGCCCCAACTTCCTTAGAAATTGACTTATCAAAATTAATCATAAATAATTTTCCATCAATTCAAAAAGTACGAACTGTAAACACTGGTGCAGAAGCTACTATGACTGCAATTCGACTCGCAAGAGGCTTTACAAAAAAGAAAAAAATCATAAAGTTTGAAGGATGCTATCATGGTGCATATGATACTGTTCTAGTAAAAGCGGGTTCTGGATCTGCACATAATGGAATATCTGTATCTGATGGTGGTTTAGATGAAGTTTCTCGTAATACATTGGTAGTTCCTTACAATAATACGGATGAACTTGAGAAAATTTTATCTAAAAATAAAGATGTAGCAGGACTAATTGTTGAACCAGTATTAGCAAACATGGGGTTAGTTCTTCCAGAAAAAAACTTTTTAAAAGATTTAAGAAAAATTACCACGCAATATGATATTCCATTAATATTTGATGAAGTAGTAAATGGATTTAGAATTTCTGAAGGTGGTGCTCAACAGAAATTTGGAATTAAACCTGATATTACAACTCTTGGGAAGGCACTGGGAAATGGATTTGCTATATCTGCGGTGGGTGGTAAAAATGAAATAATGAATCTTCTATCTCCTGGCGGTAAAGTATATCAAGCAAGCACCTTTGCGGGTAATCCAATTTCTGTTGCAGCGGCAATTAGCTCAATTAAAACCATTAATAAAACCAAAAATAAATTGTATCCAAAATTAGAACGTTATTGTAAAATGATGGTTGATGAAATAGATGATCTTGCAACTGATTATAGAATACCACACACAATTAACTCAATTTCATCAATGTTTCAAATATTCTTTACAAATCAAAAGGTTATTGATTACAAATCCTCAAAAAAATCAAGTACAAAAAAATTCCATAAGTTATTTACAAACTTACTTAAAAATGACATATTCATTGCTCCCTCTCAATATGAAACTGTATTCTTATCTGATGCACACACTGATCAAGATATTACAAAAGCATTAGGTGCTTATGGTTTATCATTAAAGGCAATGAAAAATTGAATTACAAATTAGGTACACGTGGTAGTAGATTATCTCTTTCACAAACAAATTGGGTTTTAGACGAACTCAAAAAAACTAATTCATCATTATCATTTGAAATTGAAAAAATCACGACACAAGGTGATACTGATACAAGACCATTATTTGCAATGGAACAAAAAGGAATCTTTGAAAAAGAAATTGATCGTGCAGTGTCTGAAAAAAGAGTGGATTTTGCTGTTCATAGTATGAAGGACGTTCCTTCAACTTTAGACTCTTCACTTATTATTGCATGTGTCCCAAAACGTGAATCTGTAAATGATGTCTTGATTACAAATGATGGATTCACACTAGATTCTATTCCGTCTGGTTCTACAATTGGGAGCAGTAGTCTAAGACGTGCAGTTCAAATTTCAAGAAAACGTCCTGATCTAAATGTTAAACCAATTAGAGGTAATATTGAAACAAGAATTAACAAAGTTACTGAAAAAAAAATTGATGGTATTGTTCTTGCAAAAGCTGGAATTTCTAGATTATGTGTAGAAGTAAAACACTCTATATTATCTAAAGATGAATTTCTTCCATCACCAGGTCAAGGTGCATTAGCTATCATCTGTAGAAGTGATGATTCAAAAACAATTGAAATGTTAAAAAAAATTGAAGACAAAAATTCTCGAATTGAAATAGAAGCTGAACGTTCATTATCTGAACACATTGATTCTGGTTGTAGATTCCCTGTTGGGGCTTATGCTTCTGTAAAGTCAGATTCATTAATTCTAAAAGTAGGTGTTTATTCTATGGATGGAAAAAAATCAATTCTCATAGAAGAAAACGGCACAATTGATAATCCCTTAGAACTGGGTAAAAAAATTGGAAATAAGTTAAAGTCACAGGGTGTATCCGAGATTGCTTCTAATTGGAGAGAAAAACTGGAAGAGTGGAATAACCAATGACTGGAAAAGTGTATTTAGTTGGTGCAGGACCTGGAGATCCAAAATTAATTACATTGCGTGCTGTTGAATTATTAAAAGTAGCAGATGTTGTTCTTTATGATCGACTAGTTAGTAAAAAAATAATTTCTATAATTCCAAAACGCACAAAAGTAATTTACGTTGGTCGTGCAGTTGGTGATGATACACGACATCAAGATGGAACAAATGAATTAATGGTAAAGTATGCAAAATTAAACAAAATTGTTGTTAGACTGAAGGGTGGTGATCCAATTATCTTTGGACGTGGTGGAGAAGAAGCAGAATTTTTGAAATCATTTAAAGTAAAATATGAAATAGTTCCTGGAATCACTTCTGGAATTGGCTCTGCAACGTACGCTGGAATCCCATTAACACATAGAAAATTTGCATCATCTGTAGTATTTGTCACTGGTCACGAGGACCCAGAAAAAAATGAGGAAATTGTAAAATGGAAAAAACTTGCAAAATCAGTTGATACTATTGTTATAATGATGGGTCTTTCAAGACTTGGAATCATATCAAAACAACTTATTGAAGGCGGAATGAAAAAATCAACTCCTGTTGCAGTTATTCAAAATGGAACAACACCAAAACAAAAAATGATTATTGGTACTTTGACTAATATTGCAAACAAAGTTAAAAAAGAAAAAATGTCCCCTCCTGCAAATATAATTATAGGTGAAGTTGTTAATCTACATAAAATTATAGGATGGAAAAAATGAGTCAAGAAAAAACCATTGCCATCACCCGTTCAAAAGATGACTCTGAAGAATTCATCGAATTAATTACAAAACATGATGCAATTCCAATCACTCTACCAACTATTGAACTTGTTAGTAAGGGTGAGAAAATCGTTGATGAATTCTTAAATTCTGTAAAAACTGAAAATCCGGATTTTTCTGTTTTTATGAGTTCCAAAGCTGTAAAATTATTAATTGAAAGTTCCAAAAAAACATCAAAATTTGATGAACTACAACTTGCAATTGCCAATACCATTGTAATCGCAGTTGGTCCTAAAACTAAAGATGCACTAGAAAATGAAAACATCAAAGTTTCATACATGCCAACAAGATACTCTTCTGTTGGTGTTGGGGAGGTTTTTACAAAATTAAACGCTGTTGGGAAAAAGGTAATTGTTCCTAGAAGTGGTGCCTCTACCCCATTTCTTAAGGATCTTCTTGAAAAAATTGGACTTGAAATTATTGAATTATATCTTTATGATGTATGTGCATTTAGCGATACTTCTCAATGGAATGAATTTAGAACTCTTTTTTCACAAAATTCTATTGATGGATTAATATTCACAAGTGCTTCTTCTGTTAGAGCATTTTTTGAAATAATGACAAAAGACTTTGAACATTCTCAGCTTTTAGAAAACCTTGACAAAACTAAGGTAATATCAATTGGTCCATTCACTGCAGATGAACTAAAAAAATTCAATGTCCAAAATATTATTGCTGATGTTCATACTGTAGCTGGCTCTGTTGATGTAATTGTTAATGAACTCTCATTAGCTTGACCTATTTAGCCTAGCCTAAATTTACTCGGATTTTTATAATAACGTCGTTGTATTTTGTTTATGGCAACAGAAAACTTTGATATGGATTATTCCAAATATGATTTCAAAGACTCTACTGAAATGTATGTGCACTTGAGCAAAAAAGGTCTTTCAAAAGATACTGTAATTGGAATTAGCAAAATGAAAGATGAACCACAGTGGATGTTAGATTTTAGATTACGATCGTATGAAGCATTCATGAAAAAACCTATGCCAAAATGGGGTGCAGATCTCAGTCATATTGATTTTCAAAATATTTACTATTATGCAAAAGCTTCAGAAAAAACCGAAAAAAATTGGGATGATGTCCCTGAAGATGTAAAAAACACATTTGATAAACTAGGTATCCCTGAAGCAGAAAAAAAATTCCTTGCTGGTGTAGGTGCTCAGTATGAATCTGAAGTAGTTTATCATAGTCTGAGAGAGGATTTAGCAAAACAAGGTGTTCTATTTTTGGATACTGATAGTGCTCTAAAAGAACACCCCGAAATATTCAAAAAATACTTTGGAAAAATGATTCCTCCAGAAGATAACAAATTTGCCGCATTAAACAGTGCAGTATGGAGTGGTGGTTCATTCATCTACATTCCTCCTGGTGTTAAAGTTGACATGCCATTACAAGCTTACTTTAGAATTAACGCAGAGAATATCGGTCAATTTGAAAGA
>JABHJJ010000142.1 GCA_018691945.1 Candidatus Nitrosopelagicus sp.
AATTATTTCATATATCAAAGAATTATCAAAAAAATAACATTATTGATTTGAAAGAGTGGATAACAATCGCTTATCTTTGTATTTTACAACATGTGAGACACCATGTTTTGGAAATACGCCATAGATTAAGCGTGCTTTTTCTACAACCGAATCTTTGAGCGATACCATGATAAATTGACTACCTTCAGATCTCTCTTTAATAATATTCGATAGCTTCTCCGTATTTGGTGCATCAAGTGCTGCATCAATCTCATCAAACAGGTAAAATGGAGAAGGGTTTAGTTTTTGTAGCGCCAACACAAAGACTGTTGCAGCAAGAGTTTTCTCACCACCACTAATCGATGTTGACTCTCTCTTTGGCTTTCCAGGGAATTGAATTAAATAATTTAATCCAGAATTAAATATGTCATCTTCATTTTCTAGTTCAAGCCAAGCACTTCCACCTGTCATCTTTGAGAATGCATCTTTTACCTGAGTATCTACTATATCAAATGCATCAAGGAATGTTTGTCTCTTATCTTTTTCTACAGATTCAATGAATGCAACAATTGTATTACGTTCTCTTTCAAGCATATTCTTTTTTGAAGATGAGGATTTGTATCCATATGAAATCTCAACATATTGTATAGGTGCACCAGCATTAAGAGAATTTTTGATACGATTTTGTTCAGATTCAAGAGAGGAAATTGTAGATTCAACATCAAATACATCTATACTAGTATCAAATCCAAAGGTTGCAAGAAGTGATGTTATTTTAGATTCCTTTTGACGTAATTCGGTAAGATCACGATTTAGAGTATCAGTGTTTCTTTCACGTAATGAAATTTCTTTTGTTGAACCACGATCTTTGTCATTAAGACTTTCAAGACTGTTATCAAATTCATGCATTCGCTCTACAGATGTGCCTGAAGTAGAGATAAGATTTTGTTCATCATCACGTAGTTTAACAAGTTCAGCTTCAGATGTTTCCTTATCTTTTGTTGCACGACGCATATCAACTTCTAGATGGTATTTTTCTTGGTTCATAGAGGAACATGTGTGTTGAAGATTTTTCTTCTCACCCGTAATTTTTGTATCGAATGCCATCAATTCACCAAGATGTTTTTGCTTCTTGTTAAGTTCATTCTGAATTGGTTCTAATTTTTTATCTTGCTCAATAATTTGTTCATTTACAAGTGTAATCTCGTTTGCAATTCTGTCCATCTGAGGTTCCGCATAATTATCCCTGACAAGTTTTATTTGAGATTCTAGAGATTCTAGGTGTGATTTACGATTAATTAATTCTCGCGAAATTCTTTCCTGAGTTCTTTGCAATTGATTAATCCTTGATTCGAATGATTTCTTATTTTGAGTGATTTGAGCAATTCTAGTTTTTAGCTCAGAGAGGCTATTTGTGGTAGTAGTCATTCCAAGTTCAGATAAAGATAGTCGCTTTTCGTAATTTTTTACGAGTAAATCCAGTTTTTTTGCACGATTTTTCTTTTTTAGTACAGTTTGTCTTAATGCAGCAATTAATTGTTGGAGACCCTCGACTGAATCACTCATGTTAATTATTTTTGTTAATTTTGAGATTTTTGAATTATTATCAATTACAACAGATGTTGCTTTTGCTTCAAAGTATTCACCAGATATAGTAATTGCCTTGAAGCCAGATTTTGATAACTGGATTGCAATACTTCTAGATTCTACAAGAATTACATTTCCAAAAAGAAATTTTTTTAGAGATAGAAATTTTTTCTCACATTTTACATAATCAGACAGAATTCCTAAAACACCTTTTTGTTTTGGGAATTCAATATTTACTTCAGGTATTGCGTCTAATGGAATGATTTTGAGTTTTGGTAATTTTTTATCTGTAACAAATTCTGCAAGGGAGATAAGAGATTCAAAGTCTTTTACAACTACAGCTTTAATCCAATCAGAACAGACTGCAAGTGATGCACGTTCATATTTTTTGTCCCAAGAAAGTATTTCATACACTAACCCCTCTATACCAAAATCTTGCATACTATGTTTGAGTTTTGATATAGAGTAATCTTCATGCATTATTCCTTTTGCAAATTTAATTTTTGTTTCATACTTATTTGCACCTTTAGATGATGCGTCAATTAATTCAGAAAGTTCATGTATGTCACTTTCAGATTTTGTTTTTTCATCTGTGAATTTTCTTATTCGCAAATTAATTTCAGAGACAGAGTGTCTATGATTTTGTATTATACGTTCAAGTTTCATTTTTTGTCGCTCAAGTGTTTCAAGACTCTGTACAAGTCCATTAAATTTTTCCTGATTTGATAAAAGTTTTTCATTTCCATTTGTTGAGTGTGAATCAAATTCTCCAACAGCAAGTTTAGTTGCAGTGATTTTGTCTGTTAAGCGTTGAATTTTTTGATCAACATCTCGTTTTTGTGTAATTACTTCAGATTGTTTTCGTAGTGCATCAGTCTTTTGAGTTTTAAGATTTTTTGTTTTGTCATCAAATGAATTTACAGTTTCACGAAGTTTTCTTATTTCATCTTTAAAGTAGGATAATTGAGATTCAGAAAATGATTTTTGTAATTGTAAATTATCAAGATTTAGTTTATGATCAGGAAGATTTTTGTCAATTTCAGTCAGACGGCTAGTACTTGTTTTAATCATGCTGTCAGCCTCATCAAATTTTCTCCGTTCATAACTTAATTTAGTCTCAATTTCAGATTTTGATTTGTTAAATGTATTAACTTCATCCATGAATTCAGTTTTTTGTTTTCGTATCTCAGTGATTTCTTTTCTAAGTATAGTTCGTTCTTCTTCTAGATGTTTAATTTCTGAATTTAATGAATTGAGAGTTTTTTCTTTAGATGATTTTTCAGATTGGATTGTTTTCAAATTTGATGCTGCAGATATTGCACGATATCGGTTTAGTTCACGTTCAAGAATGTCATATCGAAGTTTTTTATTTCTCTCTTCTTCCAATTCATCAATTCTTTTCTTTACCTCACCCATTTTGGCCATTGCAATCTCTAATTTATGATCAGCATCAGTTAGCTGCTTTTCTGCTTCTTTTTTCTTTTCATAAAATGCTGAAAGCCCGATTAAATCCTCTATTACAACTCTTTTCTCATCAGATGTCATTTCAGAGATTCTTGTAACAGTTCCTTGTTGAACGTTATTGATTTGATTTAGACCTGCATTTGCAATTTCCATGAGATCCAGAATTTTTGAGCGTTGGACTTTCTTTTTGTTAAGAAAGTAAATGTTGTCACCTTTGTCATTCATCTCTCGAGTTATTGTAACAATATCAGAATCGACAGGAATTTTTCTATCCAAATTATCAAAATGAACACTAGTTCTAGCCATTTTTGGACCACGTCTTGTAGAACCTTCAACATCATGCATGAGACCACGCAGGTTTGGTGCACGCATTATCTTCGCTCGGTTTTCCCCTAGTGCAAAAGTAATTGCGTCCAATATGTTACTTTTACCAGAACCATTTGGACCAGATATAGATACCAGTCCTGGTTCAAAATCTACGATCGTATTTTTGAATCCAAATGATTTGAAACCAAAAATCTCAACTTTTTTTACATGAACCAATGCAAATTATGAGCTATAGACTCGCATAATTAATGTGAACAAGTAATTTTGACTTTGGTAACAAACTTTGTAATGCTACGAATAAAATTCTAGTTCTTATTCACCAGCAACAAATTTTTCAATTTCAGTTTTTGCAATAGGATCTGTCATCTGTTGTATTGGATGCTTCATCAGATATGCAGATGCAGGAATAATTGGACCTCCCATGCCACGATCAAGAGCAATTTTTGCAAGTCGTATAGCATCAATAACTATTCCAGCGGAATTTGCCTTGTCATCGACCTCAAGGCGTACTTCCATATTATATGGAATATTTGCCCATTGACGACCTTCAATTCTCATAAACATGAGTTTCGTGTTACCTAAGAAAGGAATGAAATCTGAAGGGCCGACATAGATATTATCATCATCTAATCGATCTGTAAGCTGACTTTGAACACTCTCAGTTTTTGATATTCGTTTACTAACAAGACGTTCTTGTTCTTTCATATTTAGGAAATCAGTATTTCCTCCAACGTTAATCTGGTATGTTTTTTCTATCTTTGTTCCACGTTCATCACATAGTCTTGCAAGTGTTCTATGAACTATGGTTGCTCCAACCTGTCCTTTAATATCGTCACCGATAATTGGAATGTTTTTATCAGTGAATTTTTGTGCCCACTCTTTGTCAGATGCAATGAATGCAGGCATGCAATTAACAAATGCGGTGTTTGTATCCAAACATACTTGAGCCCAAAATTGAGTCGCCTTCTCAGAACCTACAGGAAGATATGACACGATCACTTCAACTCCTGTTTCTTCTAAAACTTTGATAATTTCTTCTCGTAATTCAGACTCAGATTTTTCACTCTCAATTGGTTTGACCTTATTTTCAACCCAGATTCCAACACCATCCAAAGCAGGACTTTCATATACGGTGCCATTTGCTTTAGGCATGTCATTTTTTTCAATCCAGTTTACCATATTTGGGGATTCATAAATGGCCTCATTGATTGGTTTTCCAATCTTGTTTGCACCAACATCAAATCCGGCGACAAAGTCAATATCATGAATAGTATAATCACGTAAGTTTTCATGGATTATCCCTGTGACTTTTTGAGAAGGGTTTTTTGAATAATATTCAATACCTTGAATGAGTCCAGAAAAACAGTTTCCTAGACCAACTAAAGCAACTTTAATTTTTTCAGGCATTCGTCAAATTGTGAATTACTTCCAGTTTAAAGTTTTCCTAGAAAGACAAATTATTTTACAGATGACATATTGAGTACAATATGACTAATGATATAGAAATTAAAGAGATTGTCCCAATAGATTTGGAAGGAGGTACACTTGTCAATGGATTTCCTTCATCTGGAATCACAAGTGCAATAGCTACAGAATCTTTGATTAATACGTCGAATTTTGAACTACAAGCAAATATTGATTCTGACAAATTTCCACCAATTAGTATTATAAAAAATGGAATGCCAAATTATGCAACTAGAATATTTGTAAATAGGGATCTAAAGGTTGGAATATTTTCTTCATATCTTACACTAGATGTAACAATGCATAGAACAGCTGCAAGGATGATGTTAGATTGGGCAAAAGAAAAAAAATGTTCAACTATTGTCAGTAGTATTACGGTAAAAGGATCAAATGAATTAGATGTGTTTGGAGTTGCATCAACAGGAAATGCCAGGGGAAAACTTGTTGAAAATGGAATTACAATGGTAGATCATGCAACAATTCCAGGGATATCAGGAATATTACTGAATGAGGGTGCAACAAGAGGTCAGGATGTTATCGTATTATTAGTAAGTTCAAATAAGGAAATTCCAGATTTTAAGGCTACATCAAATTTATGTGAGACATTCTCTAAAATCATTCCAGGCATATCGTGTAATTTAACAAAGCTAGAAAATGAATCAAAAATTATTGAAGAACAATTAAAACAAGCAACACAGAATACAAAAGATTTGGGCGACCACATCTACCGTTAATATTTAGATTCGATTCAATTCAATATGCAAGAAATATTTGGTTTTTTAGGATTAGTTATAGTAATTTCTGCATCAGGTGTTATGTCACCAGGTCCATTATTTGCAGCAAATGTAATGTACGGATTACGTGAAGGAAAGATTTCCGGGATAAAGATGGCTATAGGCCACACAATTGTGGAATTTCCTTTGATATTGTTATTAGGTATAGGATTTTTTTCTATAGAAAGTATTCCAGAAATAAGAACTGCAATTACAATATTAGGTGCAGCAGGATTATTTGTATTTGCAATATTACAAATCAGGTCTGTTACAAAACAGAAATTTAACTTAGAAACAAAATCAGGGCAAGGACCATTTGTAGCAGGGATTGTTCTTAGTGCGTTAAATCCATTTTTTATTATTTGGTGGTTAACAATTGGTCTAGTATTAATTTCAGAATCAATTCAGAATTTTGGAATTATAGGAATTGTAATTCTATTTTTATTTCATATCTGGATGGATTATGCATGGTTATTTACAATTGCAACCTTTTCTTCAAAAGCAAAGAATTATCTGTCAAAGAGAAATTTTAAGTTAATAATTATTGGATTAAGCGTAGTTTTGATCTATTTTGGAATAAGTTTTCTATTCAAATTATAACTAATTATTTAGAAATATCAATCTCAATTGTAGAGACATTACGAGTTTTACCATCTCGGGATTCTAATGCATCAGAAGAAATTCGTACATCTGATATTCTATAACCGATAGAATGCATACGTTTCATGATAAATTGTGATACATCTACAGCCTGAGTAATACGCTGACCTCTTGCCTTTATTGTTACAGTAGGTAGTGTGGATAGTTGTGTTAATGTAGAGTTTACATATGTGACCAATGGTTTCACCCCAACCAAAATTAATTTTCGTGTAGGTTTCTCT
Source organism: Candidatus Nitrosopelagicus sp. (assembly GCA_018691945.1). Lineage (GTDB taxonomy): Archaea > Thermoproteota > Nitrososphaeria > Nitrososphaerales > Nitrosopumilaceae > Nitrosopelagicus. The sequence continues at coordinate 6,476 of JABHJJ010000142.1, forward strand.
TCAGGATTAAATGGTTTTTTTGGAATTTGTTTTTCAGGTTCTGGAGCACTTTCAGGTTCTGGAGCACTTTCAGGTTCTGGAGCACTTTCAGGTTCTGGAGCACTTTCAGGTTCTGGAGCACTTTCAGGTTCTGGAGCACTTTCAGGTTCT
>JABHJJ010000143.1 GCA_018691945.1 Candidatus Nitrosopelagicus sp.
TGCTGCTGCCGGTGCTACAAAGTACATTCCAATGTTGAGTAGGATTATACTGATTCCATATCCTAACATTTCTTCTTCAGTGTCAACTTCAACATAGTTGAGTAGTGTTAGTGATGTTAACATTGGAGTTAGTGTAACTTTGACTGCTTCTTTGAAGACAGGGTTTTCTCTTTCAAAGTCAGCAACTGCTGGTGAGAATGAGTAGTAGAATTGGTTGAAGCCGGTCATGAATGCAGTTCCTGATTGTGTAGACATTACTGTGTTATCTCTAATTTCTCTTAAGAATTGAACCTGTGGTGCCATTTCAGAACCAAATGTTGCAGTTGCGATTAGACAACCACCGCCTTCATTGTTTTCTTGTAATGATTGTTCTCCTCCAACCTCAATTGTAAAGTATGTTGTCTCTAAAGGAATTGGTTGGAATAAAATTCCCTCCATCTCTACTTTTATTTGATGTTCTCCATTTGATGTAAATTCTACAGGAATTTTTACTGTGCCGATAGATGTGTGTGTAAGTGGAATTGGTCCAAATGTATTTTGACCATCTTTGATAACTGTAATTCTATAATCAATATGTTCTTGAATTTTATTAAATCCTGGTTTAATCCATCCAATGTGTAATTTTGAAACTTCATTTGCTTTTGCTGGTGGATCGACTGTTAATCCAATGTTGAGTGTCCCATTTTCTGATGGTAAAATTTGCTCATAATCTTCTGGACTTTCTGCAAAGGCAGGTGCTGCCAATAAAGGAATTAACATTAGTCCTAAAAGATATTTCATAGTGAAAATCCGTCTGAATATAATAAAAATGATCTCGTAATAATTATTCAAATTCATCGAATCATTAATAGGTGATTCAAGGCAAAAAATGATAATTGTACTACAAAAGTTTCTTACTCATTGCAGCTGTTTTTGTAACTTTACCATTTCTAAGTGAAGATGCTTTTGGTCATGGTTTAGGTGGTGACGCTGCTCCTCCAATTAGTTTTGAAGGTATGGAAGTTACAATTTTTACACAATTAGATCCTGCTGATATGACTGCAGGTGAAGTTGATTCAGCAAATATTGCAATTCGTTTCTATGATATGTTAACTGATCAAAACTTAGAACAGGTTACTTATCGTGTTGAAGTTTGGCGAAGTGGTGATCTTTTAGCTAGAAATTATTTTTATGATGATGATGGTGAACTAAATGTCGAAGTTAGACCAAAAGGTGATTGTTACGAAGCAAAGCCTTGGAAGTGTACTGAATATTATGGTGAGGTACATGGAACCGCAGGTGGATTATTTGCAAGAGGTGATGGTCGTCCACTTATTGATGGCCCAATCTTTGAAAAAGGTGGATTATACAATGTCAAAGTCTCAATTGAAGGTGCAACTAGTCCTAGATCTTTAGTTGCACAACCACTAAACTTTGATACTTTTGTTAGTGTTGCACAAGACCAAAGTTTCTTTATTAAAACTGCATCTGCTGCAGAAATTCCTGTAAATGTTAAAACCTATTATGATGATGTAGAAAATTTCACATACAATCAAAGTAATAATGCAATATCATTTGACATGCCTTTTGATTGGACACCTAAATATATCGAGTTAGTTCAAATGGTTCACGAAGAAATACGTGTTCCAAAATCATTTGAGCCATACAATCCTGAAAAGTCATTCAAAGGTTATGTAGACGGTGTTGAAGTTGATCAAAGAGTTCTAGTTATGGATCCATATTCATCTGAGACTGAAAATATTGTTCACTTTTTAGTTACAGGAACTGAGTTACAAAGAATTAATGAAGTCTTAGGCACATCTCATGAATCCTCTAAAACAATGAACTTTGAATTAATTCCTCAAGGAAAAACTGAAAAAAATTCATTTGACATGACATTCGATAACGGTTACAAGACAATAATTGCTTGGGACTCTAAATATGGTGCTGGAGATGAAATTCCATTTGAGTTTTCTTTCTTTGATAATAACGGTGGTTTAGTAAAAGATGTAATCTATGCATTTGGTTTAGTAAATCCACAAGGTGATCAGTTCAATCTGATTACCGGTGATACTCCTGAACTATTTGTAGGTACAAAATCGTTAGAGGGAATTGCTACACATTTGATAACAATTCCTGATGACGGAATGTACACTTTGAATTTAGTATTAACTGGTGAAGGCTTTTCTAACTATGATGAGTTTTTCCAAGCATCACAAATGTTTGAAGTAGGAGTATCTACTGGTAATTCGTTTATTGGTACACCATCGTCTACACCAACACAATCTGTTAACATTCCGGATTGGGTGAAAAATAACGCAAAGTGGTGGTCAAATGGTGAAATTGATGATGGTGCATTTGCATCTGGAATTGAATATATGATTAAACAAGGAATTATCTCTGTACCAACTACTGCAGGTGGTGCACAAAATGATAATGCAACCATTCCTGATTGGGTAAGAAACAATGCTGCATGGTGGGCTGATGGACAAATTGATGATAACACATTTGCATCTGGAATTCAATTCCTAGTCAAAGAAGGAATTATCTCAGTTTAGATCTACCTGAAAATTCTTATACAAACCAAACAAACTTTGATTGATTCATGCTTCCACTAAGAGATGAAAATCCACATCCGCCAGGATTTAAGCCAAAACTAACAATTGCACTAATCATTATCAATGTCATAGTATTTGGAATTGAGGTCACAATAACTGGCCAATTCATTGAGTTTTCAAATCGTGAAGCAATGAACATGTTTTTGACTTGGGGAGCTGTTCCAGGATGTGTTACAGGACAGATTGATGGAATCAATACTGGTGCTGAAATTATTAATTGTCCTGCAATTCCTGAACTGACCTTAATTACCTCAACGTTCATGCATGGAGGCATAATGCATCTTGGAGGAAACATGTTGTTTCTATGGATCTTTGGTGATAACATTGAAGCCAAATTTGGTAGAGTAAAGTACATTGGAATTTATTTAATGTGGGGAGTCGGTGCAGGATTGATTCACATTTATGGTGATGCAGGTAGTGGAATTCCTGCAGTTGGTGCATCTGGTGCAATTGCTGGAATTTTGGGTGCATACTTGGTAATGTTCCCACGAGCTAAGGTCATGACATTTGTAATGTTAGGATTCTTCTGGCGCATGATGCACATCCCTGCAAAATTCTTTTTACCATTCTGGTTAATCTTTCAAAATTTGTTACCATTTTTCATAGGAGGCTTTGGTGTTGCAGGTGGCGGTGTTGCATTTTTAGCACACATTGGTGGATTCTTTTTAGGATTAGGAGTTGGATATTTCTATAAGAAAACCAACAAGTCTGAGACTTATGGGTCTAGGTATGGGTATAGAGACGACTGGCGTTAATTCAATCAATTAAATTATCATTCTTACAATCTTACTCATGCCATACGTACACGTATCACTATATCCTGGACGTTCTGAAGAACAAAAACAGGAATTTGCAAAGGCTGTCACTGAATCTGCAGTTGAGATTCTAAAAACAAAGAAAGAACATGTGATTATAGTCTTTGACGAAAACCCAAAAGAGAACTGGTTTCTTGCAGGAGATCAACTCTAAACTATCTTTTTATTTTTGACTATTTTGGATAAACTAACAATTCTCATGCATTGTATTGGTGTATGATGAATTTAGGTTTGTTCATGGAATGAGTGTTCACTGATTGTAAAGGAAATTCTTATTTCTAACAAGATTAATTCTATGAAATGGCAAAAAAGAAATGCATAGAATGTGGTAAAGACGGCTCTTCCAAAGTAAAGGATGTTAAAACTGGTCTCATGCAATTAAAAATTTCTGATAAAACCATTGATAATGCGAATGATGATGATCAATTATGTTTAAAATGCTGTGAAAAACTTGAGTGTAGACACGCCCTTGAAATGTATAATTATAACAAATCTGTATTAATGCCTGAAGAATTTGACGTGTTATTGAAATCAGGACGTTCCTGGATTCCGATAGCATTAGCGCAGTTACCTGCACAGGATTCATCTAATGATGATGTACAAATTGGTGCATTAGGAAATAATAATTCCACACAAAACACATCTTCCACTTCAACACAATCTTCTGATAGAATTACCACTGCAAATGAATTGGAAAGATTATCTCAATTACGTCATGATGAGTTCAAACGACAATGGCAGAAAAACCGTACCGTTCAA
>JABHJJ010000144.1 GCA_018691945.1 Candidatus Nitrosopelagicus sp.
CTAATTATTGCAAATATTGGAATTCCAATATACATTCCAACATTAAGCAAAATCAAACTAATTCCATAACCTAACACAGAACTTTCAGAATCCATGTCCACATAATTTAGAATTGATAGACTAGATATCATTGGAGTAATTACTACTTTGACCATTTCACGGAATATAGGATTCTCTCGTTCATAATCTGCAATTATAGGACTAAAGGAATAGTAAACATCATTGAATGAATTGATGAAATTTGTGCCTGATTCAGTGGATAATAGTGAATTATCTCGTAATTCTCGTAGTTTTTGCACCTCTGGGGCTAATTCTGAGCCATAGGTTGCTGTTGCAATTAGACAACCTCCACCAGAATTAGATGTCTTTTGTTCTGATGATGTTATTGTAGACTGTTCTGATGAAGAAGTGTTGGTTTCCTTAACGTTTGCACTTCTGGAGAATTGGATTTCCTCAAAAGAAAAAATTGTAACATCCTTTGGTATCTCAAAACAAGCAATGAGATCAGTTGAAATTCTAGGATTTACTGTCTTTCCTATATACACTGGACATTTTTCAGACCAATCATCTGAAGCAGGTATTGTAGTTCCTAATATTGTATATTCCTCAGTAATCAAGTTGGAAAATGATTCATAGTTACTGTCCCAATCTTGTGCTGCTTTAAGCGTCTTGAAAGAATTTCCTATTTGATTATTCGCAATACTTTGAGAAGTAGTTGGTGTCCATTGGAAATTAATTACTAACAAATCTTTTTTGTCTTTTTTAATTATCTTAATTTCATTTATTGAAACTTCTGAATTCATATAATCTAATATCTCCCCCTCATCCACTTTCATTTTAATTTCATTGGCTTGATCTTGCAATTTTTGCTGTTCTTCTATTTGTTGAGAAGTTAGAGGAAACTTATCTAAAGTTAAAAGAAGAAAATCTTTTGCTAAATCTTCAGCCTCATATGTCTGCGTTTCAGTATTTACTATAATTATGTAATTTTCTTTGATGCAAGCAAAATCAGCAAAAAATTTGACATTAGATTTAGAATGCCATGTTCCAAAACAAGTTTCAAAGGGAATATCGATTTCTGATTTTTCATTTTCTTCATAATATGATATAAAATTTTCAAATTCATTCACTGCAGATGAGTGTGTTTGAAATTCCATTATTCCAAGTTTGACGTTATGAGGAAAAATATCCTTTTCTTCATAATTTCTACCAACAAAGTTCACAACTCCTTTTTCTCCAACATCATATTGGATTTCCATGATTTTCCATTTTTCACTTAGGTATTCTGAATTTGGTAATAATGAATCCATATTAGATTCATAATAAAATTCAGGTTCTGTATTTGTGCCTGGAATATTTTTTTCTGTAATCTTAAATTCTAGATTTTGATAGTTTGTGTCTCTAAATACAACTAACCACTCTCCAACAAGATCATCTGTTGAATAAATTCCTCTATCTGCGGAAATTTGAGGAGTGAAGTAAGTATTTGATGTAGGTTTATCTGCTCCATCAAATGGAATTGTAAGATATAATTTATGATGAGTTGCATTAAGTGGTCTATAAATTACAATTTCTCCTTTCTCATCTATTTCAATTTCACTCATTTTTATGAAGATGCTTTCACCTATGGCATATTCACTTCGATCAATTTGAAATGGTCCTGAAGAAATCCATTCTCTTTCAGATTGTGCAAATACTGCAATTGGAATTAACAAAACAAATGCTATTGCGATAATTATTACAGGTTTCATCTTAATTCCATTCATCTAAATAATTTTTGAACATATGAAAAATACTCATCATCAAACTGTCTATTATCTGAATTAAATGAGTAATCTACTTTTTTCGGTGTGCTAATGTTTGTAATTTTAATATCTATTGGAATATCACTTCCTTTTCCAAATACTGAAGGGTTATGAAGTAGAAGTACTGAACCTGCAGTAACATAACATTGACTTGAGGTTGATGCCATTTCATCTTTGTAACTACTACAAGTAGTATAGAATGGTGATTTACCATTAATTACATCCAATGCATTTGTATTTGGTGGAATTACATACGTTTTGTATCCATTGTTAGAACCTGTTTTTTTAGTAACAAATGAATATGTTCCATCCATACAAATGGATTTCCTTTGGACAGTCCCATCAATCAAAATTATTGATTCATCATAATCATATTCAAGTTTGAGATTTTGAATTGTTTTGTACATCACATGATTAGAATTACTATTATGCCATTGACCTAAAGCATGACCCATTTCATGGTACATGAGATTATAGACAGTTGTTGAGGAAAATGGCTTCCATTGACCATCACAACCACTAGTGCCAAGACTAACCACAATAGTCCTACCGTATAGCCATTCACCTATTGTACCACCTTGCCAATCTTTAGCCCACTTAACAATAATATCTGCATTTCCTGAATATACTCTAGTTAATTTATTTCCATTAAAATATTTGCCATCCATCCATGATGCTAAGTTCTCGATATTATTTTTCACATTTTCTGATACATAATGTGGAATAGTAGGAACATAGTAAGTGAGTCCACCATTCATCCACCCTTTAATCAGTGGATATTTTTCTGCCTGCAATCTAATCTTGGTTTTTTGTTTTTCTACTTGTCTTTGTTCTTCTAGTCTTTGACGTTCTTGTTCTGCTTGACGTCTTTGTTCTTCTAGTCTTTGACGTTCTTGTTCTGCTTGACGTCTTTGTTCTTGTAATTCCCTTTGTTTTTGTTCTTCTAGTCTTTGACGTTCTTGTTCTGCTTGGATTTGTTGTAATAGTAATTCCTCTTCATATTCTCTTTGTTCTTGTAATCGTATCCGTTCTTGTTGTTGTAACTCTTTTTCGTATTCTCTTTGTCTCTGTTCTTCTAGTCTTTGTTGTTTTTCTTTAGCAATAATGTCTGATTGTCTTTTTTCATTTTCTAGAGTTTTTTGTTTTGTTTGACTAGTTATTTTCTCTATTTCTTTTTCAATTAATATTCTCTCTTGTTCTTGTGTGGATTGATATTCTTGTTCATCAAACTTTTTATTTTGAATGGAACTTTGATACAAAAATTTAATATCTTTTTCCTTGTTTTTTATTTTCTCCACTTTTAATTCTAAATCTTTAATTTTTACATCTAATCCTTTTGTTGTATCTTTTGTATTACACCATCCAAATACACATGACTTGTTTTTTTCTTGATATTTTTCTTCTATCTCCTTAGCTTCTTTGAGTTCTATTGCTATTGCAGAAATATGGTTATGTGCTTTGAATAATTGAGTGTCAAATTCGTGTAGTTTTGACCATGCTTTTTGATAATTTTTGTCTTTTAGGTATGATTCTGACTGTTCTAGGATGCTTTTCCCCTTGTCAATGTATCCCCATATCATATATCGAATCTTCCATGCTGAATCTATCTTGGTTTTAGCATCAGAATTATCAAATGATATTCCTGAAAGAGATTTTTCAGATAGTTTAACTCCTGCCTCTAACTCTTTTTGAATGTCATAATATTTTGATTTTATTTTGTATGATGCGTCTTTGAAATCAATTTTGGATTTTTGTGTTGTTGTGGTTTTTTTCGCTACTGTTGTTTTTTTAATCGGGTCTATCCATACTGTGGATGTTGATGGTGCAAATTTTTCAGTTAATCCTCCTCCATCATATTTTGCTGTCACTAACATTGATGATGACTCTGTATTAACAACTACAAGCCAATTTCCTGTGAAAATAGTTCCAATTAATTGATTATTTACAAAAAATTTAACTTGAGCATAATTTGTATACCCATCACTTCTTTGTACTGTTGGTTTTATTTCCCAATATCCTCGTTCAGGCTCACCTCTTGTCTCTAAAAATAATTGTGTTGATATTGTTTTCTTTGATTTTAATTGTTGAGCATTATTATTGGTTTGTTGTTTTATTTCATATGAGTATGGTTTTTCAATACTTATTGTAACATGATTAGATCGTATATCGTATTTACTTGAAAAAGCTATAACTGTTACATCTTGTCCATGACTCCAAAAACCCCCATCAATTTTTATTTTATAATTTCCTCTAGCATCAGTTTTTCCACTTGCAATTTTTTTCCATTCGTATGATGAATTTACTAATTTATTTTCCCAAAGAGTAATTGATTGATAAGACATTGCATACCCTTGACTGTCTGTAAATTTTCCTTCAAAAGATGTTGATTCAACTGATCTAATTGATTTTGAATCTTGTTTGATTGTAATTTTCCCATTTGATGCGGCATCAGCTAAAGGAATTAAAACAATTCCAACTGCAAATATTCCCAGTATAAGAAAAATAGTTAATTTCATTTTCTAAATTTTATAATTGCCAGTACTGGAATTCCAACATACATCATACCATTAAGTACAATCAAACTTATTCCATAACCTAACACTGAACTTTCTGAATCCATATCAACATAATTTAGAATTGATAGTGATGTTATCATTGGAGTAATTGCAAGTTTCACTATCTCTTTGAAAACTGGATTCTCTCGTTCATAATCTGCAATTGCAGGAGAAAATGAATAATACACATCA
>JABHJJ010000145.1 GCA_018691945.1 Candidatus Nitrosopelagicus sp.
AAAAAGATTGGATAGTTTCTTTGATTATTTTACAATTATGCCGGTCGATATGGATCCTAATGGAATAATCTCTAAAATTAACCATTTAGTTCGTTCCAGAGAAGATTTCATTCGTTTACAAATCAATGGGATGTTTTCTGATCTATCATCGGTGGAATTATCTAAACTTCAAAATCTATTAGAAATAGTTACTACTTTGCAATTGTTCTATAAACACACACGCCATCTCTATCTTACTGCAAAAAAACAAAAGAATTTCCCATTAATTTTGCCTTTACAAATGATGATTCCTTTCATTATGGAAGAGGCTGTTGCACTAAAAGATGCAATGCCTGCAATCAAAAATGGTCAGCCAATTGGTGACAGTATTGGACCTATGATAGTTGGGCAAATGATGTTAGGTACTACAAAAGAATCAGCTGCATTTGAGACCGTATGGTCAAAAACAACTTTTGAAGATAGAGAATTATTTCTATTAAAAGCTGAAGGTCCAAATGCAACTGTTGGTCGTCCTGGAGATGGATTTGAAAAGATTATCTCAAATAAAAAACCTGATCTTGTAATAATGATTGATGCATCCCTAAAACTAGAGGGTGAGGATTCTGCATCGATAGCAAAAGGCTTTGGTGCTGCAATTGGTGGTATCGGTACTGAAAGATTCAAGATAGAAGAAATTGCAACAAAAAATCAAATTCCAATTTTAGCTCTTGTCATAAAACAATCAATTCATGAGGCAATTACTTTGATGACTCAAACAATTGCAGATAAAGCAAATACTGTAAGAGATGAGCTTCACCAAATGATTAGAGAAAATACCACTTCTGGACAAACAATCTTGGTAATTGGTGTGGGAAACACAATTGGAGTATCACAATGAGAAAATCAGACAACAAACTTACTACATGCTATACGTCTCTGGAATGTAATTCTTGTAAAATATTACAGAAACGAAAATTCACTGATGGGGATTTTGTATTTTCTTCTTCTGAAAATTGTTCTGATTGTGATGGAAAAATGATGATCACAAAAATTTTCGGTGTAACTATGGATTAGTAGTAATTGTTACACCATTCTCATTTGGAATGAATGTATGCTCGGCCTGAGCAACTCTTTGGCCATTTCCTTCTACTAGTACTGGATATGCATGAACTGCCTTTTTCTTGATCAAAATTTCTAGTATACGTCTAGCCTCTTTCTCTTCCCATTTCTCAAGTAACCATCTTAATGCAAATGGCAACAAATTGAAATTACTCCATATGTAATCTAACATCTCATCGGCTTCCTTATCTTTAGTTTTTTTCCTTGATGCTAAAGCAAAGATATTCTTCACTTTTCCCTCATGGACAAATCCCAAACCTTCTCCTGTTGTCACAAAAGGCTCACATGCAAATGCCTGTTTTTCTTGAAACGTAAATGAACCAATCGACCAAATATTTGGCACTGATCTTCCTGCATGAATTGTATATTGTTCTAAAGAATGTCCACTAAGATTTGCTATAGGAATTAGTCCCAAGTCTTTGATTGTTTTTTCAATTCTTCTTCCAACATCACTTGACTTTACACCAGTTTTCATCATTGACATTGCATTGTTTAATGCAGATTCTGCACCTTGAACTAGTATATCAAATTCTGGATTGTAACAAACTGTCACAGCAGTATCTGCTATGTATCCATCAATCTGTGCACCTAGATCAATTTTTACAAGATCGTTACCTGTAATTGTAATTTCATCGTTTGGTTCTGCCGTATAATGTGCTGCCACTTCATTAATACTAGTATTTACTGGAAATGCACATTTGGCACCTCTTTTTTTTATCTCACTTTCTACATATTCACAAATCTCGTATACTGTTTTTCCTACCCAATCTGTCTTTCTGACATTTTCTCTTACTTCTCCTGCAATTTTTCCTGCTTTAATATAATCATCAAATGCCATGCGCTACCTCTGATTCACTCATTTAAAATCTATTGTCTTAAATTGGGCAATTGTTTTTGTTCGCTGGGAGCGTGGTCTAGCTTGGTATGATTCTGCGTTTGGGACGCAGAGGTCGCGCGTTCAAATCTCGCCGCTCCCATTTTACATATTTATAGAAAGAATTATCATATTATTCGCTGAACGATGAAGAAGAGTTAGAGTATGGACACTTGAATGAAATAATCTATTGGCTCTGAGTTTGGCATTATCTTTTTATCAACACCAAAGAATACAAAATTACTTGGCATTTCAAAGAAAAGATTTTTTATTAATTGCAGGAATACTGTTTCTTTTGATTGGTCTGATGGGAGTTGGGCTTGCACCTATCTATTCTGTAATAATCTCAATTACTATCTATGCTGGAATCAAAATCTTTATTGGCAGACGTAAGAAAATGATTGAGAAAGAAGTAGGGGAGGGCATTTGCGTTAAATGTGGTTCAAAAATTGAGAATCAAAAATGTCCAATTTGTGACAGAAAAAAATCTTGAAATGTACAATTTCTACGAGCAGTTTATACTGATTTACGCCTAATTTACAATATTGAACTCAAAAAGATATAAGACTTTGACAAAGGGATCAACTTTTTCTCAATTTGATTCTATTATTGGTAAAAATAGGAATATGAATAGCATATGCATTTGAAAAATCCTCTCCTATTTGGCCTAATGGCTATTTTGTTGTTAGGTGGGACTGTAGCTCCTGCACTTTCACAAAGTTCTCCAGCTTCTAATTCAATAGTCATCAACGAAGTTGAAATTAATCCTACAAATGGTGCAGAATTTGTTGAACTGTATAATACCACTTCTCAACCAATTGACATTAGTGGATGGTTATTAACTCCCTCTACAACTTGGAAAACACTTGAAATTCAATCAAACACTATCATAGAACCTCAATCGTTTTTAGCTTTTACACATCATAGTTCTTGGTTTAAAGACTTTGGCGATACTATTTCATTAACAAACACTTCTGGTGAGTTAATTGATGAAACTCCTCTACTAGTTGATCTTGATGATGATGGTAACACTTGGCAAAGAAATACTGATGGTTTAGATACTGACTCTGCAACTGACTGGGAACTAAAACGTATGACTCCCAGAACTTCTAATGGAAAAATAATTGAAATTGAAGAGACAATATTTTCTTTTTCTGGTCAAACTGATAAAACTGAATATGTTTTTGGTGACACTTTAACGATATCTGGAAATGTAAGTGAAACTTTATTCAAAAATGACGGTTTCTTATCCCCTGAAATAATCAACATCTACGTAGAAGGTCCAAATTATTTCAACAACATTGAGCTATACCCTGATCGTAATCTAAGCTTTTCAACAACACTAAGTATACAAAATGTTTATGGATTTACACTGGGTGATTATGATGTTGAAATATCTTACGGAGAAAATTCCATTCAAACATCATTTACAATTACTGATGAACTAACTTCTTCAACTGAAACTGTTTCTGA
>JABHJJ010000146.1 GCA_018691945.1 Candidatus Nitrosopelagicus sp.
TCTGGAGCACTTTCAGGTTCTGGAGCACTTTCAGGTTCTGGAGCACTTTCAGGTTCTGGAGCACTTTCAGGTTCTGGAGCACTTTCAGGTTCTGGAGCACTTTCAGGTTTTTTGGAATCCTCCAATATTTCATCGAGAATATCAGATGCATCAGAATTTGAACTCATTAATACAGTAAGACAAGTTTATTGTTTTTTAAGCTTCTCTTTTTCTATATAGGATTCAAGTATGGAATTAACATTTACGTCGTTTGACGATTTAATTTGTTCTACTATTTCCTTTTCTTCAATTTCAAAACAGTTTAAAAATTCCTGGTGATCCTTAAAAACCAAAATTACTTTATCGTTGAAAATACAGTGATAGAATTTTTCATTTTCCATAATTTCAGGATTTATCTTCACACCTTCATCATTTACTTCAATTGCTGAATCCATTACTAGATGAATTATTCCGAATCAGATATAAAATTACGTAATTGTAATAAGAATTGAGTTTTAAAATACAATATGGAAAAAAGAATTGTATTTCATGTTGATTTTGACTATTTTTATGCACAGTGTGAAGAGATTAGAGATTCAAAAATAAAAGGAAAATGTGTTGCAGTTTGTATATTTTCGGATAGGGGAGGAGACAGCGGAGCCATAGCTACTGCAAATTATAATGCAAGAAATTTCGGTGTGAGATCAGGAATACCAATTATGCTTGCAAAAAATAAATTAAAAGAACAAGATTCAGTGTTTTTGCCAGCTGATTTTGATTATTATTCAGAAGTGTCATCAAAGGCAATGGGAATAATTGAGAAATATGCCGATGTATTTGAATATGTTGGTAGAGATGAAGCATATCTTGATGTTACAAAAAAAACTGAGAGTGACTTTCATAATGCAGAACATTTAGCACAGCAATTAAAAAATGAGATAAGAAACAGTCTAAAACTCACATGTTCTATAGGAATTACATCGAACAAACTACTTTCAAAGATTGCCTCAGATTATAAAAAACCAGATGGAATAACAATTGTAAAACCAGAACAAGTTTATGAGTTTTTGTCACCATTAAAAATCAGAGAAATTCCAGGTATAGGCAAAAAAACAGAAGATATTTTTGCTCAAATGGGAGTGAATACGATAGATGATCTAAGAGGAATTGATGTTTTTGATTTAAACAAAATGTTTGGAAGAAAAACTGGAGGATATATTTTCAATTCTGCAAAAGGCATTGATGTAGAAGTAGTTAAACCAAGAGCACCTACAATTCAGTTTAGTAAGATTACTACATTAAAGAAAAATTCTAAAGAACTTGAATTTCTACGTGAGAATATAGAAGAATTATGTGTACAAGTGAATAGAATTGCAATTGAAAACAACAAAATGTATCGCTCAATTGGAATTCAGTTTGTAAATGAAGATTTATCCACAAAGACTAAATCAAAAATGTTAAGAAATCCAGGAAATAATATTATGGAATTAAAAAAAGTTGTAAATCAACTACTAGAAGAAGCATTGGTGGATCAAGAAATGTTAATTAGAAGAATTGGAGTTAGAATTTCAGAGTTTTCAGATGTAGAGGGTCAAAGTAACATTACAAATTATTTTTAGATGTTTTTTCTGATTCTATTCTCTTGAGTCGTTTTGTTTCAACTACAGTTACAATCATTAAAAAGATGAATAGCCACGGAAGAAACATTATTTCACCTGCTACAGAATGAAATTCTTCCCATGCTTCAGGATCTGTAGTCACTTTTAATGCGTAAACAGATAACGAAAAGATTCTAATCAAATTTACAAATATGGTTCCAAGAATTCCTAAAATAAAATATATAATTTTTCGGTTTCGTGGAATTCTCATTTTTATGAGAAATGCCATCATGACAAGTGAATAGATGATTATGCTATGAACTCCAGCAGAGGGCCAAAAGACTTGTAATGCAAATGGACCAAAATCACCATTAAGGAACATTAGATTATCACGTGCAGTTGCAACACCAAGATCAAGTGCAGTTATGACCCAAACATTTGCTTGAACAA
>JABHJJ010000147.1 GCA_018691945.1 Candidatus Nitrosopelagicus sp.
CAACTTCTAATACTCTAACAATCCCTTTTACTTGCCCTGCTCTAACTTCATAATCTAATTCTTCAACGGTTTCTTTCATTGATTTAATATCTACTTGATCAATCTTATCTGGGTTTTCTTCTTTGAATGTTCTAGTTAATTCATGTAAGGATAAACCATCAGATTGATGATATTCATAATTATCCTCAATCCATTTTTTTTCAGGATTTGCTTTTGATTCCCAAATTTCTTTAAGAATATCTTTATCTTCATATTGACATTCTTCATCAGTTAGATTCAATATCCAACTTAGAATCTCAGAGCCTTCTTCTTCACAAATATTTTTTTCAAAATCCATATCATTAGGATATGGCTTTTTGGGTAATTTTTTCTCATAGAAACTCAATCTTCTTGAATACATTTGGTCTTTTTCGTGATTAGGTATTTTTGAACAATGGTTACTTCCTGAAGCAATTTTTAAACAATTATCAAAATTTGATTCAACATCTTGTTGAAATCCTCTTTCAGAAATTAAATTTTCACCTGTTAATTTTTTCAATAAACTAAAGTCTTTGAATGTTTTTGGTAATTCTTGCAAATACAAGAAAGTCTTACCTTTTGTTTTTGCTGTCAAAAATCTATCCTCTAGTAATTTATCTAAATCAATGTTCAATGCATAATCTTGACCTAGCAATCTAGAAAGTATTGTTAGCCCTGTCGATTTCCCAGCTCCTGATTTTCCATAGCATACGCTAATCCTTGAATCAAGTTTTGGCATTAATGCTGATCTTAGCATTGCCTTAATTCTTGGGTGTTCTGATTCTTTCACGTTATCAAACATAATTTCCTTGAATTTTGTTGGATTAGCATTTTTAATGTAATCATAATTCTTGAATCCCATGTAGGCTAAATCATCAGTTTCAATCAATTTTTTAGCCTTGTGAGAGTAAGTTCCGTTCCTGAATACCTTGAGGTCTTTATTCATTGGTGGAATATCCTCTGCTAGACCTACTAATTTTGAAATAATTTGAGTAATATCATTAGTTTCCATTTCTGGATATTTTCTTTGAAGTTCTTTTCTTAGAGTTCCATTGATTGATTCAGGAAAACCTTGTTTATTTTCATAAATGGTTTCTGTATCAACATCAGAAAATATTTTTCTATTTGCTATAATGTCTAAAGAAATTTGTGTTCTATCAATAGAATCTTCATTTCTTGGTCTACCTTTAGTTGGAATTAATTTTTCTGAATATACCTTTTCTATTGTTCTTTCAACATCAGACCATGGTCTATTTCTGTAATGTTTGGTTTCTTTGTAATTGTCAAATACTCTTTCAATTTTTGTTATGGCTTCTTCTTTTGTAAAACCCTCAGCAATACACCATAACGAAGCTTGATAGAAATATGGATTTGAAGTTCCTTGAAGTGGCACTAATTCATTTTTGAATCTTTGTCTTAATTCATACCTTTGTTGTTTTGATAAATCATTAGACCCTGTAGTAATTCCATTGGCACTTAATTTTGATAAGACTTCTTCACAATTAATTTCTAATACTTTGTCTGTTGTACTGATTTGTTTGTATTCTTTCTTTACACCATCTTCAACATAAGATGAACCAATACCGATAACATAACTCTTTGAAGCTTTAATGTCGCCAACTTCCATACCCTTATGAAATAATTTACTAATTCGAATACCTGTTCCAACTCTTTGAATATCTTTGAAATAATAATGTCTACCACCATTACCCGTTTCTGTAACTAACGTTTTATCAAGATAAGATTCTAAAACATTATTCAATTCAATATCATCAATATCAAAAACTAACTTGTTACCCTCTTGAATTACTGCATACATTGAAGTTTTGATATTATTCTCACTTGGAAGAGTTTGCCATTCTTTTCGGAATAGTGCCTTTGGGTCTTTATCAGGAATATGAGGAATTTCTAAAGTTTTGTAGTTCTGAGAGTTGTAATTGTTCACATGGGGTTTTAGTAATTCTTGGCTCAATTCAAAAGCCCTATCAAATCGTGTTTATGAGCGTAAATTAGGTGTAAAATCTTGGAATTTACTGATTCTGAGGTATTGTAGCAAAATGGACATTCAAATTCTTTCATACATGTAATGCAATCGCAATTACCTAGATGGGTCATTGTAGTAGCTCCAAATAGATATCTTTCTTTAAACTATCTTCATGCATTCCTACATGATATCGTAATTGTGATAAATTTTGAAATTCAACTTGATCAGAACATAATTTGCAAATTAATTCTAATTTTAAATATCCTGAATGTTTATTGTTAATTGAATTTTTACGAGTTCGGATATTGTGGCTCTGGCATAAGCCCTTTATTCTTTTTATTAAATCTAAGACTTTACAACCCCTTTTTCATTTTCTACAACTAAAATATCAAATGGTATTTC
>JABHJJ010000148.1 GCA_018691945.1 Candidatus Nitrosopelagicus sp.
AGTAGACTATCCAGATCCAGACAGACCATGGAATTTGATATTTGCCACAAAAATTTGGCTAGTAGGATTCATAATTAGTGCACATGCATTCTATCTAAGTAAGAAACCGAGAAAATCTCAAGAAGAATTAATGCCGGAAGAGTAAGTTAGTAGAAAAAATTTGAATTTGTATATATAATATAGAGATTTCCACGATCGATATGTTATCTGAATCTAGTGGGAGAAAATATTCTTATTTAATAATTGCCGTAATTGCGTGTGTCATAATTATATCATTACCAATGATGTATGGTCACTTTTTTCATTCAGGACATTTGTTTTATATTGCAATTCATGAAACTGGTTTTATTTTATCATCATTTTTGACTATGATGGCATTAATCGCTTACAAAAAAACTAAGATTACAAGAATGTTATTTTCATCAGCTGCATTTGGTGTTATAGCATTTGGGCAAGGTGAGATAATGTATCAACAGATGAACGAGCAGGTTCAGATGAATTTGACAAATAGTGGTGAAATTTTAGAGTATTGCGTTGTAGCTATGACAATATTGTTTGCAGTTGGAATTTTTTACAAACAATAATCTTAAAGAGCCAAAACTGTTGTGTGTGTATAGTTTTTAGAATTACGTGATAAGGTGAGAGACTAAATAGTGTATAAATAGAAATTTTTTAGAGATGACACACGGAGAACTAAAGATATGCATTGACTGCGGAGAGTTAGATCAATGTTGTGAATGCCACAAATTAAGATTGGATAGAGATAAGATTATTTCAGACGTGATTGAAAAAAATCCTGGAATTAGGTTTAATGAGATTATGAGGATTACAGACATTAGAAATGGGACATTAAGCCATTATGTAAAAAAATTAGAAAATAAGGGTATTATCAAATTACAACGAACACCACGAGTGACACGTGTATATCCAGTAGGCCTAGATGAACACGAGGCAGAGATATGCAAATACCTAACAATACCAACTCAGAAAAAGTTAATTCTATTTTTACTCAAAAAAGAGGTTGCAACTGCAATTGAGATTAAAGGATTTCTGAGAAAATCACCTTCGGTAGTATCAGTGAACTTGAGCCGACTCTTCAAAGCTAAAATTATCAACAAAAGATATGATATTCCTTCAAACAAATATTCCCTAAAAAATCCTAGAGAGGTTGAGGGAATATTGAAGGAGTACTATCCAAAGTTACTTGATAAACTTTCAGAAAATACAATAGAAATAATGGATTTTTAGTGTAAGAAAATTTTTGCTTTTACTTTCAAAAAATAATACAATACTTTATAGATAAACAAAAGTAAAATCTGTGTAAATGGATGTTACAGAGAAAGTAGAATTAATCAAAAGACCTCCTACAAAAGAAATAGTAAAAGATGAAGCAGAATTAATTGAATTACTAAACAGCAATTCCAAACCAAAACACTACATTGGTTTAGAGATTTCCGGATTTTTACATCTTGGAAGTTTAATCAGCACGGGTTTTAAGATTAATGATTTTATGAAAGCAGGAATTGACTGTACTGTATTTTTGGCAGATTGGCACACTTTGATTAATGATAAACTCGGAGGGAATCTAGAGACAATTTCTAAAGTTTCAAAATATTATGCAGATGCATTTCGACTGGTTTGTCCAGGAGTAAATATTGTAATGGGAACAGAACTTTATGATTCTAAAAAAGAATATTGGGCAGAACTTGTGAAGTTTACAAAACATATGACTCTTGCAAGAACTATGCGTACTTTAACAATCATGGGAAGATCAGAAAATGAAGAAAAAATTGATTTGGCAAAATTATTGTATCCTCCAATGCAAGCAGCAGACATTCACTCTTTAGATTTAGATATCGTACACGCAGGAATGGACCAACGAAAAATTCACATGTTAGTAAGAGAAATTTTTCCAAAAATGAAATGGAAGGTTCCTGTTGCGGTACATCATTCATTACTACCAGGATTAACACAGCCAAAAGATGATTCTACATCGGAACCAGGAAAAATGAGCAAGTCAGATCCAAACTCAGGAATTTTTATACACAATTCTGATGATGAGATTACAAAGAAAATTAGAAAAGGTTGGTGTGAAGAAGGACTAACAGAAAATAATCCAATATTGGAACTTGCAAGGCAAGTTGTATTTCATGAATATGATTCAATATCAATAGAGAGACCTGAGAAATTTGGAGGAAATGTAACATACAATTCGTACGAAGAGTTAGAATCCGATTTTGCTCAAAAGAATTTACACCCAGGTGATTTGAAAAATACCATAGGTGACTACATGGTGAAGATTATTGCTCCAATCAGAGATAAAATTTCATTGAGTAATGAATTGTTTGAATTAATTAAAAATAGTCACTAGTTTTTAATTTCTGGTTCTTCTAGATTATACTTTGATTTGTAACCACGTGGATTAATCATTAAATCCTTAAAGTTGTATGTAGATGAATTTCCAACTATTACAGTAGTAATCATTCCTAGTTGATCAGCATAATTTTCCATATGCTCTAGATCAGTCATTATTACAGTTTCAGATTCTCTAAAT
>JABHJJ010000149.1 GCA_018691945.1 Candidatus Nitrosopelagicus sp.
CATCCATCTCGGCTTTGTGAATTCCATGAAAATGTAAACTGTGTGGTTTAGAACCTTCATTTGTGAAATGAATTCTTACTAAGTCACCTTCTGTTGCACGAATAGTTGGACCAGGTACTGAGTCATTAAACGTCCAGACATTATAAAAAACACCAGGAGAGACCTCCATGATTTGGTCATCTCGCGCAGTAATGTAGAATTCACGAAGAACGGTTCCATCATCTAAAACAGTGATCTCACCATAATCAAAATCCTTCATAAATTTTTCAGGGTCAAAATCTAAGGCATCACCGTCATATCCAATAGGGTCAATTACATCACCAGTTGTTTGAATGACTAAACCAGTATGCGTAAGAAATGTTCTAGGAGTTTCTTCAGCAACTATTACACCAGGCACTACAAAATACAAACTTGAAACAGCTACAATTGCTATCAAAATGTAAAACATTTTTAAAGATGGAATGCCACTTTGCATGATTTTATTAGAAATTAGTATATATATAAAATTTAGCCTAGGCTAACTTTTTTAGCCAAAACTAAGTTTTTTGGATATTTACATGACAATACAAATTTATCCATGAGAGTAAGAAATCATTCATGCCAAATTTAGCAAAATTTTTGATAATTGTTGGCATTATGATTGCAGTTGGTGCAATGTTACTAATTTTTGGTTCACAGACAATTACAGGAGATTTAGTAATTGAAGAAGGGAGAATTAATAGCTCAACTGAATTAAAAATTATAGCAGAATTAGATCCAGATATTAACACACAAGGAGTGTACGCAATTCAAACAATAGAAGGGAAAGAATATGATATTTCAGCTATTGTGTTAGATCCGTCAGATGTTAAGATTAGAAATATATCAGTAGATAGAAATTCGTTTGAAGATAACTTTGAGATTGACAGTTTGGGAACTTACACTTTAATCATCAGCACCCCAGATTCAGAAGATATAGGAGTAGTTGGAGGTATCGGTCATGTACCAGATTCCACAGGAGTAACAATTTCGATTGTAGGGTTTTTTATTATTGTGTCAGGAATGGCAGGAGTTATAGTAATTGGATTTATGATAATTAGACGAAGAAAGAAGAAATCTAGTTAAGATAGCTATCCATTTTTGCCAAACCTTCATCAACATTTTCAAAATTGTGTGCAGTTTCCATTAATTCTGCAAGTTTTTTAGAATCTACAAAATATTCTGCTTCATAATTAGAGCCAGTTTTTCCAACAAATTCATGTTGGATTAGAAAGGATAGTTTTTCATCCAAGTCATTAGGAGAAAGTTGGAATTTTTTGGTTAGAAATTCACATTTTTTTGGTGAGGATTCCATTTCTGCCAAGATCTCAGATATCTTTTCATCAAAGACTACATCTAAAATTTTCTGTGTATGCTCATCAGACTCGGTCATATTTCAAAATCACCATTTGAGTTATAATACTATTCTATTAGAATTATTGAATAATAGGCACAATTTTGAGCATGGTTTTTAATGGGGCTATAGAAAATCTTGATACTTGAGCGAACAATACGAAAATCTGGTAAGAATATTAGGAAATGATATTCATGGTGAGCTAAACATGCTAATTGGACTTAGACAAATTAAAGGAATTGGATATATGTTTGCAAATTCTATGCTTCAAGTTTTAAAAATTAATCCTCATCAAAAAGTTGGTAATCTTACTACTGAACAGATATCTTCAATTGAGAAAATTATACAAGATCCAAAAGCAGCAAATTTCCCAATATGGTTTTTGAACAGAAGACAAGATATTGAAACAGGAGAAGATATGCATCTTGTTACATCAGATATTGCATTTAACATTAGAAATGATGTCGAAAGAGAAAAGACACTTTTCAGTTGGAGAGGTTACAGACACATGTATGGGTTAAAAGTTAGAGGTCAACGTACAAGATGTACAGGACGTAAAGGTGGTGCAGTTGGAGTTGCAAAAGGTGGCAAAGTTCTACCTAAAGGAGGAGCAGGAGCCCCAGCAGGAGGTGGAGCTGTAGTAGAAGGAACACCAGCAGTGGATGGTGCAGCGCCAGCAGCAGATGCAAAAGCAGCGCCAGCAGCAGATGCAAAAGCAGCGCCAGCAGCAGAGAAAAAGGAGTAGATAAAATATGGGAGATACTAAAAATTTCAGAAGAGTTTGGAAGAAACCAAAAAGACCATTTAATTTTGAATTAAAGATGGATGAATTAAAGACGGTGGGTACTTTTGGATTAAAAACAAAAAGAGAACTTTGGAAATCAAGAACTGAATTATCTAGATTAAGACATCAAGCACGTTCTTTACTTGCCGTAAGACAAGAAATTCGAGAAAAAGAAGAACCAATTTTAATGCATTCATTATCACGTATAGGACTTGTAGAGAAGACTGCAACATTAGATGATGTTCTCAATTTAGAGATTGAGAATTTATTGGCAAGAAGATTACAAACAATTGTTTTTAGAAAATTTTTCTTTAAAACACCATATCAAGCAAGGCAGGCAATATCACATGGACATGTTTTGATTGGAGATCGAATTATTAATAGACCATCATATGTGGTTAAAGTTGAAGAAGAAGATAGTATCAAATTAACATCTGAATCAATTTTCAATAAAATTTTATCAGAACCAGAAGCAAAATCAGATTTAGGAAGTCCTGAGACAGAAAATATTGAAGTTCCTACTGAACCTGTTGTTGAAGCAAAAGAAGAACCTGTTGTTGAAGAGAAACCTACAGAATAAGCAGTTAAGCTTATCTGCGTAATAGAAATCAAGTTGTGTTAGCAAGATGTGTTCAATCATAGGATATTATGGGAAAAATTTGGCAGCACCAATTCTTGTAAAAGGATTACAAAAAATGGAGTATAGAGGTTATGATAGCGTTGGCGTTGCAACAAAATCAAATAGTGAAATTCTTGTGAAAAAAGGCGTAGGAAGAGTTGTAGAGGTGAACACAAAGGTTCAGTTAGATAATCTTCCAGGAATGGTTGGCATTGGCCATACAAGATGGGCAACACATGGAGAAGTTACAGACAAAAATGCTCACCCCCATCCAAGTAATTCAGGCAAAATTGCCATAGTACACAATGGAATAGTTGAAAATTATGAAGAAATCAAAGAGATGCTCTCATTAAAGGGATTCAAATTTCAAAGTGACACAGATACCGAAGTTATAGCAAATCTTATCCAATCAAATTTTGATGAGTTAGAAGATGTAGAACAAACCATAATCAAAACTGTTTCAGAATTAAAAGGACATTTTGCATTTGTAGTAATTTTTGAAGATGGTACATTAGCAGCTGCTAGATTTCATGAACCATTAATTGTAGGAATTGGAAAAAATAGTCATTATCTTTCTAGCGATGTACTTGGTTTTATTGAAAAAACTGACGATGTAGTTTATTTAGATAATGAAGATTTTGTCATAATTAATCAAAATGGCTTGAGCATTTCAAAATTTGATGGTAGTAAAGCAGAATATCAAATTACTAAAGTTTCAAAAGAGTTTGCTGATGTCTATAAAGGAGATTATGCACACTTTACACTAAAAGAAATATCAGAACAATCTTCAACAATAGTCAAAGCAGGAAATGATGAGAGAATCGAAGATGCCATCAATTTGATTTCAAAGGCAAAAAATCTA
This sequence comes from Candidatus Nitrosopelagicus sp., assembly GCA_018691945.1. Classification (GTDB taxonomy): domain Archaea; phylum Thermoproteota; class Nitrososphaeria; order Nitrososphaerales; family Nitrosopumilaceae; genus Nitrosopelagicus. The sequence continues at coordinate 3,638 of JABHJJ010000149.1, forward strand.
TACATTACTGGTAGTGGAACAAGCTATAACGCTGCAAGGATTACAAAATATTTGTTTTCCAAATATGCAAAATTAAAGATAGAGCCAATAATTTCTAGCGAATTGCCATTTTCACCAGATAGTATTGAAGAAAATTCTACGTTGATAGCAATTTCACAAAGTGGAGAAAGTGCAGATGTATTAGAAGCCGTAAAAATTGCAAAAGAATCCAATTCTAAAATATTATCAATTGTTAATCA
>JABHJJ010000150.1 GCA_018691945.1 Candidatus Nitrosopelagicus sp.
GAAGTTCCAATTACCGTATCTTATGATGGTGATACATCTCAACACAATCCTGTATCTCATGGAGTTTCAGTTCTTGCAAATACCATAAAACATGTCTCCATAAAACATCCGTTGCAATTTTATGGAATTTCAGGAATTACCCTAATTAGCATTGGAATGATCCTGGGTGGATTGTTTTTGGACGGATATCTCAACAATCAAGTCATACTGTATGGTATGATGCTAGGTTCAGTTGTACTGTTTCTGCTAGGTTCAATATTGTCTGTAACTGCAATTATTTTATTTTCCATGGTAAATCTGATTCAAAGTAACAAATAATTATTTTATAATACATTTTAATCCTAATTTGTTAAAATAATTACATGAGAATTTTTGTTACGGGAGGAGCTGGATTCATTGGTACTCACTTATGTAAAAAATTAACATCATTACACACGGTAACAGTTTATGATAATTTCTCAAATTCAAACAAAGAATCTTTTCCTGCTATGGAAAATGTAACATTGATTGTTGGGGATATTTTAGATAATTCCAAATTGTTTGATTCAATGAAAAATCATGACGTTGTGATTCATTTGGCAGCTAAAACTGACGTAATTGACTCTGTAGATAATCCTGATGATACATTTCAAACAAACGTGCAAGGAACTCAAAATGTACTTGACTCATGCAAGTCTAATGCTATTTCAAAAATCATTGTAACTTCTTCAGCTGCAGTTTATCCGAATTCTGGCAATTCTGTTAATGAGGAAAGTACTACCAAGCCATTGTCTCCTTACGGACAAAGTAAACTAGACATGGAAAAAATTACCATGCAATCAAAAATTGATTATACTATTTTGAGATTATTTAACGTGTATGGGGATGGTCATACTTCTGGAGTAATTACAAATTTTAGAAAAAATATTTCAGAAAATAAACCATTAACTATTTTTGGTGATGGAAAAGCAGTTCGAGATTTTATTCATATTGATGATGTGGTTGATGGAATTATTCTTTCCATGACATCTACATCTGGAATATGTAACATTGCAAGTGGAAATGGGACAAGTATTGGTGATTTAGCAAAATTATTCATGCAGTTATCTGGAAAAAATTCTGAAATTATTCATAAATCTGCAAGAGATGGAGAGATAATTTACAGTGTAGCGAATATTACTAAATCACAAAAAGAACTTGGATTTTATCCAAAAATGTCCTTAGATGGTGGTCTGAGCACTCTGTAATTTTTTGAAAAACACATTATGTTTAATTAATCATTCAATCTTACTAAGAAAGTTGTTCAAACAATTGTTATTTTTAGCAGTTTTGATGTTTATCCCACCGCTATCTTTTGCTGATATTACAGATCAAACATTTGAGACCTCTATTGAGGAAAACCAACTTTACATAATTGTTCAAATACAAATTCGAGATTCTAATCAAAATCTTGTAGGTTACATTGAAACTGATCAAATTACAGTCCTAAATTTTGAGGAATTATCACAAATTTTGGATGACATGTCTGCAAATCCTGAAAATACAAAAATCCTAACTATTAATGATAAAAAATATGAAGTAATTACAGGAGTGGGTAATGCAGAATATGTTTCTAATACCCTTGTTTCCTTATCTGGTATTACTAATGATGGTGAATCTTTAGTCTATGCAAATTATAGTGGATTTCCCGTTAGATCAGGTGATTTAGTATTGACTACTTGGACTATGGTTCGTCCTGCTTGATTTTTCCAAGTAATGCTGACACTCCTATTGCAAAGAATACTACTAATGGAATCAATCGATATGGCTCGTTTGTCTGTTCTGTAAATGTGATGAGAAGCGGAGGTATTAGTAAAAATCCTGAAATTAATACTTGAATTGAATTTGCCTGATGAAACCCCTTTAATGATTTTAAAAATAATACCACAGTTAGAGGCAATAAAAATATCAGAATAACTGGATCAAATCTTAATTGGTAAGAAAATTGTTCAAAACCTTCAATAAAATTTTCTGGTAGAAATGTGGAATTAGTATCATCAGATAAATTACTTACAGTAAATAAACCTGCAATCATAAGAATTGTATAAAATATTAAGAGATACATTCGTTTTTTACCGTTTGTATTGTTTAATACAAAAAATACTGTCAATGGTAAAAATATCGCAGATAGTAATTTTGAAAATAATGATAGTACAAATAAAATGTGTGAGAACTGCCATTTTTTTAAAACCAAATAAAGTGATAACACGTAAAACAATACCCAGAAATTTGAATACGCCACAGACGTATCATAAGTCAAAAATATATTACTTTGTAACACCAAAATCATTGCAATAATTCCTGGAACTCTTTTTTTTGTAATCTCTTTTGCAATGAAAAAAGTTGCAACTAGTAATGCAATACTTGCAAAAAATGCAACAACTCTATAATCTCCAAATACTTTTTCTGATATTATTAATAACGAATATTTTACGTGTGGTTCTATGACTTGGTAGTTTAAATTTCCTTCAATTGCATTCTGAATTGTAAATTTACCGTTTAGACGTGACTCCTCTAGCCTTTCATCAATTTTA
>JABHJJ010000151.1 GCA_018691945.1 Candidatus Nitrosopelagicus sp.
ATGGATAATTGGTTTGATGTTGTGCTCAGAGTTGTTGGCTTTGGCATTCTAATAGGGGCTGTATTGCTTGCAATTAGAAAGAAGAATCCTCCTAAAATTACAAAATATGATGATTGGCAGCAATTACAAAGTACTGACGAATCATTCAAGTAATGATATCTTTGCTGATTTTGTGACCCAATTATACTAATGTCTTTCTATTACTGACATTATTCCTAAGATGTTGATTATTGTGTTCACAATTGGTTTGAGTTTTCAATTCTAATTAGATTATTTTTTGGAAAAGCGTAACGATTCAACAACTAATGGAGGCAATAACGATTAATATGAATAATACTTGTCGTCATATATGGAGACATGGGGAGTGAATCTTTGGATTTCAATCCCGTCGTTGATTTTCGGTTGGGCTCTAACATGTGTCACATTCTTCTTCGGTTACGATACTGTCCCAAGATTGACTCTATTTCTGATGATTTCGCTTATTTTTCAAGGCTTATTCGCAAGATGCACATTTGCCTTTTCCGATGAAATTCAAATATATTCTGAGGAGTTAGCAAATAATAGTATTCCATTGTATCTACAATCTAAGGTTGGTTCGCATCTAACTGTGGTTTGGATTGTTTTATCCAAGTATATCATCGCATTATTTATTTTATTAGTTACGGTCATGTTAAGTGAATCTAATATTAATGGTGCAACGATTTTATGTTTGGTGATTCTAATGGGACTTCTGTTGGATCCGATTTTGGCTTTAACACTAAGAATTAATGATGATTCTGTGTTTTTTGCAGAGGTCATCACTGCATTGGCTGGATATTTTGCGCTTCTATTAATCAGCGTTGGTGCAATTTCTCTCGAAAACTTTGAAACCTGGGAGTACAGCATTCTTCTAACTTTCAGCATACTTACGACGAGGATGGCTTTCATGACAACCTTTGCCTTTGATAAAAGAGAAAACATTTTTGTTTTCGCTCCTTGTGTCTTCGCTCTTTGCATTGCTGTATGGCCTAATCTTTGGTTGGTACTACAAGAACTTATATGAGGTGGTATTATTTCAAACAAACATAATTACGAAGTCATCTTTATGTTGGTGTGGATGCTAATAAGCCCTTCACTCTCACTTATGATTGATGTAAGTGCATCTGGAACAATACAAACTACGATCGCATCATCAGAAGGTTTTTTTGAAGATTCTGACGAACTACATGTTTCTAATAATACGACTTTAACTTTCTTTGTTCAATCCTCTGTAGGTACCTTGATACAAGGTAATTATTCCTACAATGGTGTGATAAATGGTTCAGGCACATATCAAAACAATTCCGATTTATTTCTTGAGTCCAGCAGTGGTGGCAATATCACATTAACATATAGGGCACTAGGAACACTTTCCAATGAAACCAATAAAACTCTCATTATTCAATTTGATATTGAAAAACCTATTATTGGCCTTACATCTATTTCTAAATCTATTATGACTAACCCTTCGAGCCTTCAATCTGAACAATTAAACATGACGCTATCACCTTTAGGATATGCGCTTATTTCTTGTTCAGATAGTTTGAATTCAATCTATACAATAAAGTTACTTCAAGCAAGTGGTAGCATTATTGCTCAATCAAATCTCAGTTCAACCTTAACAATCAATGGGTCATTATTTGTTGCAAACCAAACAACCACAGTCTCAGTTGAATGTATGGATAAAGTTGGTAATTACCGTATTAGATATCTTGAATTATTCCTAGATGGAATCGCCCCAAATATTACAATCACACCTTCACAGTCATTTGCTTCTAATATTTGTTTGCCGGAAAATTGGTATCTTACCACGATTTCATCTGATGTAACTGTGCCAATAATAAAATCGTATTCAATTGATAATCAATCTTCATGGGCATCTCTTCCAACCGTATTCCGTCCGAGTTTGAATTTTTCAGGTGGCCTGTATATTAGAGCCCAAGACGGAGTTCAAAATATGAATCAATCAATGATCAATATTTATGGTTTTGATCAATTTGCGCCGAATATCAATATCACTTCAAATGAAACTGGTCTTGCAGTCTCCTTTTCTGACGACTGTGAATCTCCTACTACAGGGATATATCGATATGAATTCCAAAATGGTAGTTTCTCCGCATGGTCTTCAATTTCGAATAACTCCATTCTAACCTATCCCCTGTCTGTAAAGAATTCTTATTTTAGAACCCATCTTAAAGTCAATGATTCAAGTGGGCGCATTACGACACAAAGTACCAATTGGTCCGCCCAATCCACCACAGTTTCCTTTGATACAAGTCAAGGAATGGTCAACATTGGCAATTATGTCGGAGAAGATGTCAGATTTACTGCAACTCCGCCTACTGGAGGATCGTTCACTTCGACCTTTAGACATTCAAAGGGTACAACTTCAGGTTCTCATTCAACTGCACAAAATACTACTCAAACATGGTCATTCACTGGAATGGATTCTGGGACCATTTGGCTCAATATCACAACAACAGATGCCTTTGGAAGAACCAC
>JABHJJ010000152.1 GCA_018691945.1 Candidatus Nitrosopelagicus sp.
ACAATTGCAGAAATTGTTGACACTGAAGACTTGGGATTCTTTGAAAAAGGTAAAGGAGTCCAAGCAATTCGTGAAGATAGAACAAAATTAAATTCTGATATTTCCATTAACCCATCTGGTGGTTTAAAATCAAAAGGACATCCAATTGGTGCAACTGGTGTTGGCCAAGTTGTTGAAGTATTTGAGCAACTAACTGGAAAATCTGGTGAAAGAACCGTTAATGACGCAAAAATCGGATTGACACAAAACTTTGGTGCTACTGGAGCAAGTTGTGCAGTTCACGTGTTCCAAAGTGTGTAAAATTGTCTGCAAAACCTGAATTTATAGAAGCAGCAAAGGCTGGTAACATTCTTGCCAGAAAGTGTACTAAATGTGGTGAGTTACATCTTGCGACTGTTTACTATTGTAAAAACTGTGGAAACAAAGGATTTGAAGATTCTATTCTAAAAGGAACTGGAAAAGTTGTCACTTATACTATAATGACTGTACCTCCTGCAGGATTTGAGGACTTGGCTCCATATGCTTGGGTTGTTATGGAATTAGATGATTCAGGTATCAGAGTATCTGGATTTTTAGGCAAAATACCTACTCCTGAAGATCTACCAATTGGTACGTCTATCAAAATCATGGGTTTTGATGAACGTGGAATTGTCTTAGAAAAACAGTAAATCAATTTTATTGAATTTATTAAAAAAAATTTTCTTAATTTTTAATTGTCTTCTAAATATTGATTTATTATGGCAGTAGAAATTATTTGTGGAAAATGTGGAGAAAAGATCTTTGCAATGAAAATGTTAAAGTCTGTTAAAGATGTTCTAAAACATTACAACAATAAATGTCCATCATGTAATCACACTTTGTCTACATCAGAATTTTCTTTAGATGTTGAAGAGAAATGATCTTTTTTGATCTATGTACTAGTAACAACAAGCCTTAATACCTAATTTTTTCTTTACAAATTCAATGGGGAAGCAGGACGCAGATTTTGAAGAAGAATTAGAAATAGATGCAGACGTCGATGTCGACGTTGACGACAACGATCTAGATCTAGAATTGGGTGATGATACTCAAGGTGATGGTCGTCTGCAATCAACATCGAAACGTGTCAGAATGATCTTCTCTGTTATGGCTAGTCCAAACAGAATAGATATTTTGAGAATTTTAAACTCTAAGGGCCCTTTGACCTATTCTGAGCTAAAATCTCTGGCAGGCTTTAAATCAAAAAAAGAAAGTGGTAAATTTGCTTATCATTTAAGAAAACTTCTTAGACAATCCCTTGTTGCATTAAACAAATCTGAAAGACGTTATACTATCACAAATCTTGGAAAACTGGTTCTAAGTCTAGCCAGACAAATTGAAGAGAGATCTATCATCGAAAGTGGAAAAATGTATGTCAGAACATCACACGATTCCATTGAGGAATTCAACTCTGACAAAATCATTCAATCTCTAGTACGTGAAGGAAGTCTTCCACTTGAATTATCACAAAAAATTACAGAGGAAGTAGAAAACAGAATCTACAAATTTCAGACAACATATCTTACCGGCTCATTAATTCGTGAAATGGTAAATAATGTTCTATTGGAGCATGGTCATGAAGAATATAGAAATAAACTTGCAAGACTTGGAATGCCTGTATTTGACATTCAAGAAATGTTCACAAATGTTGAAAATATCCGAAATGGTGTTGAAGATATACTATTCAATAGTGGAAAAAACACTCTAGCTGAATACCTACTTACAAATACATTACCAAAAGATATAGCTGATTCTCACCTATCTGGCGAATTACATATCTCTAATCTTGGTTTATGGTCATTAATTCCTGATACCATATTCCTCAACCTCAAAGAACTGATTGATGACGGAATTGATCTAAAAGGCAAGTGTCCTGGAGTTACAAGAATTCCTGCACCAAAAACACTTCACGACCTAGGAAAATTACTTCCAATGATCTTTAATTTATTATCAAAAGAATCATCACAAGAAATAGTAATCGATGATTTAGCTGTGGTAGTTGGAAAATTCTCAAAAACATATCCTGACATTGAAAAAACACTTGTAGATATCTTTACAATGTCTTCTACATCTACTAGCCTTGATAAATCTCCAACTATACTATCCTTTAGAGTCCCATTATCAGGTGATAAAAAATTAATTAATACAATCTTCTCTGCATACAACACTTTTGTCAAAGCAACTCCTGCACCAAAAATTGGATTAGTTGTTGATTATGAGAAAGGAAAAGTTAGTGATCATTCTGAAATACTTGCACAAACTGTATCTCATGGTGGAAATGTAACCTTCTCCAAAGGAATGTCCTCAACTAATGCAATCAGACACTCTAGCAAAACTTCTGAACCATCAATAAAATTAGGATCATTATCTATTAACCTTCCACGTTTAGCACTTGAATCAAGTAAAGATGAAACCTACTTCAGAGCTAGACTTGTCTTACTAATGAAACCTGCAATTGCTGCAATGGCAACACGCAACAAAGATGTTTCTGATCTAATTAGACGTGGTGTAAATCCAATACTTGCAGAAAAAACTCAATTTATGCAAAAAAATAATTCTTCTTTAATTCTTAATCTTGTTGGATTGAAAGAAGCTGTTTACAAAATACTTGGACATAAAGATGATAAAGAAGGAAAAGAAATTCTAAACAAAGTCTTAGAAACTGCAGTTGACATTGCACATAAAAAAGGTCAAGAGATGGGAATTGATGTATCTATTGCGATGGTTGATAGTGATGAATTAACAAGATTTGTTATACTTGATAGTGAAAAATATGGTAAGAACTCAATTATGGACGTCTTAGAAGGTGATCTTTATTCTCAAGGATTGGAATTAAACTATGCTGAACTCGGTAAATTAACTGCTAAAAGTGATATTATATCTGAGTATAACAAAATCTCAAAGACATTAGATGGTGGCTTACTTGTAAAACTTCCATTTGATCCAAAAGCCAAGGAAGACGATATAAAAAAGGCGATTGAAAAAGCATCTTCGCTAATTTCGTCATTCAAACCAATTAAACACACAAAATAAATTTCCATTAGGAATTTTTAGGCATGAAACTTTAAGTAAATAGCATTCTTGCTTTTGTACTACTTTCTGATCCGAAATTCGTTTCGATCAATTTTGAAAATAAAATCTAAAACTTGATTTCACAATCATCACTATGAAAATCTATAAAACGCTACGAAATTTTTCGTTGTGAAATTAATTTACCCATTGTTGCAAAATTAATTCCCAAAGAATTTTTAAGCTGTTCTGTTTAAGATGTTCTTGGGGATTATAATTGGTTGAAAATTCACAGATAGAGTCATCTTTCGCGGAAATACGAAAGAGAAATGGAGTCACAACAAAGTTTGATCAGGATAAAATTACAACTGCGATCTATAAAGCACTACTTGCAACCAGTGAAGGCGATCGTGATCTTGCACAAACCCTAACCGACGGTGTTCTAAGCAAGTTATCATCTCAAGGATTTGGTACTGAAAATCCCCCAAGCGTTGAAGATATTCAAGATATGGTGGAATCAACCCTGATAGAACAAGGACACAGTGAGATTGCAAAATCATACATCCTGTATAGACACGAGAGACGAAAGATTCGTGATGAGAAGATGAAGGTTCTTAACACAAAAACACTTGATCCTGTTTCAAAAGACTTTGATCTTAATTGTCTTCGAGTCTTAGCATCTAGATATCTCTTCAGAAATAATAAAAATGAGATTACTGAAAATCCAACTCAGTTATTTGAAAGAGTTGCAGTTCTAATTGGAATTGGTGATCTTTTACATGATTCATCTATTTTCAATGCAGCAGGTAATACCCCACAAAATATTGAAGAAGCAAAAGAATATCTTACAAAATTAGATCAATTCAATTACAAATTCAAAATTGATGAATATTATCTCAACCAATATCATTTTAGAGGTTTAGTAAATGGTTATATTGATATTGCAGAAAAAGGTCAGGCAAAGATTAGCTTTAAAGATCTATTAACAAAACTTGCAGCAAAAGAATTTACAAATTATGGTGCAAGAATTACCGAATACTTTGATTTAATGGTAAACCAAGTTTTCTTACCAAACTCACCTACTATGATGAATGCTGGTGGACGTCTTGGACAGCTATCTGCGTGTTTCGTATTAGGAATGCCTGATGACATGGCACAAATAATGAAAACAACATCTGATGCTGCACTAATCTTCAAATCAGGTGGTGGTGTTGGAATTAATTATTCAGAATTAAGAGAGGAAGGTGATATTGTTGCATCTACATCTGGCGTTGCTTCTGGTCCTGTATCATTCATGAATATCATCAATACTGTTACAGATGTAATCAAACAAGGAGGAAAGAGACGAGGTGCAAACATGGGAATCATGGATGTATCTCATCCAGACATTGAGAAATTTATTACTAACAAAACAGAACCTGGTGTTCTAGAGAACTTTAATGTCAGTGTTGGAATTTGGGGTGACTTTTGGAATGCACTTGTAGACAGTCAAGATGGTACGTATACACTACGAAGTACTCGAGATCAAAGTCCAGTACGTGAAATCAATTCACATCATCTAATTGATCTTATTGCAACCTCTGCATGGAAAAGTGCAGAACCTGGTTTAATTTTCTTTGACTTAATTAACAAGTACAATGTATTTGCTAAAGCACGTGGCGGACCACTTAAAGCAACAAACCCTTGTGGTGAACAAAGTCTCTATCCTTACGAATCATGTAATTTAGGATCAATTAATTTAGCAAATCTCACAAAACGAACAGCAGATGGACAATATGAATTTGATTGGCAAAAATATGAAGAAATTATTAGAAAGACAACTCGATTCTTAGATAATGTAATTGATGTAAATCATTATCCGGTTCCAGAGATTAATGTTGCATCAAAAGAATCACGAAGAATTGGTCTTGGTGTAATGGGTGTTGCAGACTTGTTATACAAATTACGAATTTCCTACAACTCAAGAGAAGGTTACGAGTTTATGGGTAAACTATCTGAAGCATTATCATATTATTCAATGGAAGAAAGTGTTGCTTTAGCACAATCTCGTGGAGCATTCCCACTTTGTTCAAAGACAGAATATCCTGAAGGTAAAATTCCAATTGCTGGATATTATGAAAAACCAAAACAAAGACATTATTATGATTGGGATGCTCTAATTACAAAAATCCAGAAACACGGAGTTAGACATGTTCTTACAACTACTGTTGCGCCAACAGGAACATTATCTATGTTAGCAGATTGTTCAAATGGAATGGAACCAACATTTGCTCTTGTATTTGAAAAACGTGTCACTGTTGGAAGATTCTTTTATACAAATAAAATATTTGAAGAAGTTCTAAAGGAAAATGGTCTTTACAGTGAGGAATTATTGGCAAAAGTTGCTGATAACTATGGTTCAGTAAAAGGACTTGATGAAATTCCAGAATGGATTCAGAACATCTTTGTTACTGCAATGGATATTCACTGGACTGATCATTTAATGGCTCAGGCAGTATGGCAAGACTGGATTGGAAATGCTATTGCAAAGACAATCAATATGCCAAATGATGTTTCTGCCGAAGATGTCAAAGCAGCGTATCTGTTGGCTCATGAATTAGGTCTAAAAGGAATTACCGTTTATCGTGATGGTTCAAGACATAAACAGGTACTTCACATGACAGGTGAAAACTCTCAAAAAACATTTGAAGTTACTGCTACTGACTATCTGCATGATTATATTACAAATAACATCAAAAACCCCTACATCCTAAAACAGATTAACGACGCACTCAAAGTTACTACACCACAAGAACTTCCTCGAAAAGATCATGTAATGGCAGAACCTGAAATAGAAGAAAAACTATGCCCAACTTGTAAGAATACTCTTGTCTTAACTGAGGGTTGTCACATTTGTATTGAATGTGGATATAGTGGATGTACTTCTGGATAAGAAAATAACAACATTTTAGAATACATGTTCATTTCAACTCTTATTGAATAGTAAAATTATTGGAATTGTAATCTTAGTCGTTGCAATAGGTGGTTCATCTGCATACTTCCTAACAAAAAGTGACTCAGTTGACACTATCTCATCACCAAGTGACCAAATATCTCAAAACGAAAAGATTGGTCTAGTGATTAATACCATAAACCCACCAACAAGTATTGCTGATATAGAAAACTCATATAAAATTGCCTCAACATCTGGAATTGGACGCACAAATCTGTATGTACATTGGGATCAATTGGAACCTGAAAAAGGAAACTTTGATTGGCGTGTTACTGACATCATGATGAAACTAAATGAAAAATATAATCTCAAAACAACATTGTACCTTTCAGTAATCAATGCAGATAGGTTGGGTCCATTTCCATCATGGATGGGTAACCAAATAATTGGAAAATCTCTTGAGACTGACACTGTTAGAGTATTAGATGCAATTCTTTCTAGATATGAAAATATAGACTATGTAATATTTGCAGCAGACATTGATTATTACTTACAGAGAGGAACTGGTACAATTCCGTCCTTTGTGGAATTTTTTAATAATGTCTCATCGGAAATCAAATCAAACCATCCTGATGTAAAAATTGGAAATAGTCTATCACTTGAAAATGTCATTAACAAAGACCTGGTTCCAAATGGTGTGCGTGAATTAACTCCTCAATTAGAAATGGGTGATTTTATAGCTCTCTCATACAAACCTACAGATATAGTTGGTGACATTGACAGAACTCCACTGGAGGCTATAGGTGATCTTGAAAAAACTCTGGAAATATTTTCTTCACAAAAATTGGCATTTTTTGAAATTAGTTGGAGTACATCTGAATTTGTTAATGGATATGATATACATCAAGAACAATTCATCAAATCCAGCTTAAACTTTTTTGAAGAAAATGAATCACAAATTGAATTTTTCACCGTTTCTCGATTGTTTGATAAACCAAAAGGAAGTTGTGTCTCTCAAGATATACAAAGCATAGGAGGTTCTGGTTTTTCAAGTAATTCATTTCGTTTAGAAAGAATTGATGAATATCTCTGCAATTCTGGATTAATAGATACAAAACAAAATGCAAAACCAGCATGGGAACAACTAAAAACAAATATCCCACAATAATCAAATGCTTTACATCATTCTAGCAGAATCATCTCTTGAACTAATACCTAAAAAAATACATAATCATCCTTCTGTGACATCATATTCAAAAAAATTCAAAAAAAATTCTTCTAATACATTACTCGATAATTCTTGGCATTTTGGAGCTATGAAAGGACTTGATAATGAAATTAAACGTGGAAGACCTGATATCATACATTTAACATTACTGTCTCTTTGCACAACTCCTGTCTTTTATAAAAATAAAATCAAAATCTTTATTCATACTGTAAATGATGAAGTTATTTCTATTAACAATAACACTCGTTTACCAAAATCTTACCATAGATTTCAGGGATTAATGGAAAAATTATTCCTCACCAAAAAAATTGAATCTGAAGATGAAATTCTAATGGAAATGAAAAATTCTTCCTTACCTCAATTGATATCAAAAATCAAACCAACTCAAATAATTGGATTAACAACCCAAGGTCAAAAAACTAGTCTTGATAAATTGGTTGAACAAATTGAAGAAAACTCATGTATCATACTAGGTGGATTTCAAAAAGGTCATTTTAATAATGAAACCGATAAAATCATAGACAAATCATTTTCAATAAATGATTCATCTTTAGAAGCTCATCTTGTTGCAAGTAGACTTGCTTATGAATATGAAAAAACCATTTTTATTTAGGTAAATTTTTTTTAATCCTTATGCAGTCATAGTATAGCCTGGTTAGTATTCGGGGTTTCCAACCCTGTGACGCGGGTTCGAATCCCGCTGACTGCATCTATTAATTTATTTTGTAACATCTCAAATAGATACATAATGAAAAACTCCAAAAAACAGATTGCCACAAGACGTATAGAAATTCTATTTAACAATGCATTATCTAATGCAAAAAATAATCCTAGATTGGCTCAAAGACAGGCTGAAATTGCTAAAAAAATTAGTTTGAAATTTAAAATTAAGATGCCTTTTGAAGTTAGTTCCAGTTTCTGTAAAAATTGTAAAAAATTTATTGCTCCTGGGATCGCATCAAAAATTCGTCTTGGGTCAAAACCAAAATCCATACGAATAACTTGTACGTATTGTAATCACACGTATCGTAAGATAATTTCTCAATGATTTTGACCAGTTTTTTATTAACATAGACTGGCTTAACCTACTCATAATGAGTCAGACATCAAACTTTTCACAAAAACAAAACATTCACCGAAGGGGACAATGGATAGAC
>JABHJJ010000153.1 GCA_018691945.1 Candidatus Nitrosopelagicus sp.
AGGAGTAGTACAGTTTAATGCCATTGCAATGCTAGTAGCTGATTCGACAGCTTTTTGATTTAATCTTGGAAGTGAACCTGGAAGTCCCATACATACAGGACAGATGTTGTGATTTGGTTTAAATTCACGGTAGTTTGCTTTACAAGAGCAAAACAGTTTACTTTCAAGTTTTGTTAATTGACAGTGAATCTCTAGCCCAATCTTTGTCATAACGGTACCTCCGGCAGTTTAGTTTTTGTTTCTAGGGCATATGCTGCTTGGAATAATGATTTTTCTTCTAGAGTATTTGCCATAATTTGCATGCCAATTGGCAGTCCATTAGATACTCCATATGGAATTGAAATTGCCGGTTTACCAGTAAGGTTTGCAGTAACAGTGTTGTAATCTAACAGCATCAAAGTTACAGGATCATCTATTTTTTCTCCAGATTTGAATGGTTGAACTGGAGCGGTAGGTGCAATAAGATAATCAAATTTTTTAAATGAAGAATTAATTTCAGAAATTAGTTTAGATTTTACTTTTAATGCTTTTAAGAAATATTTTCCAGCATGTCCTGCAGAAGGAACAAAACCTCCAAGAATTATTCTACGTGTAACCTCAGGTCCAAATTTTGTTCTTGATTTAGAAATGTAAGAATTGTATTCATAGCCTTCAGATTCCATTTCATATCCATAACGAATGTTATCATAACGTGCCAGATTACTACCAGCTTCGGTAGATGTTATTGTATAATATGCTGCAACAGTGTATGGTATGGTAGGTAAAGATACTTCATCACAAGATGCCCCTAAACTTTCAAAATCATGTATAGCCTCTTTTGTAGAATTAGAAACTTCAGAGCTTAGACCGTCCGAGGTAGTCATTTCTTTTATGATTCCAATCTTCTTCCCTTCAATTCCATTCTCTATATTTTCTAGATAGTTAGAATTTTTGTTATCTATGGTAGTATCATCATTTGCATCTTGACCTGCAATAATATTTAACAAAAATGCAGAATCTTTTACAGTTTTAGTCATCGGACCAATCTGTTCAATGCTATTTGCATATGAAATCAATCCATACCTACTGATTAATCCGTATGTTGGCTTTAATCCCACAACAGAACAAAAACTAGCTGGATTTCTTACAGACCCTCCAGTATCGGATCCCAATGATGCAAGACATTCGTTTGCAGCCACGGAAGCTGCACTTCCTCCAGATGAGCCTCCTGGAACATAATCAAGATTCCAAGGGTTTTTTGTTGCACCAAATGCACTAAATTCGGTAGTCAACCCCATAGCAAATTCGTCGAGATTTGTTTTACCAGTGATTACTGCATCTTCATCTTGTAAACGATTTACAACAGTGGCAGTGTAAGGTGCTACAAAATTTTCTAGGATTTTTGATGCACACGTAGTTTTAGTTCCTGTAATGCATATGTTATCTTTGATTGAAATAGGAAATCCATAACATTGACCTACTTTCTCACCTGATGCAATTTTTTTATCAATTAATTTTGCATCGTTTATAGCTGAATCATTTAATGAAAGATATGCATGCACTTTTTCATCAACATCTTTGATTCGCTGTAATGTTTCGGTAACAAATTCTTCTGTAGTAAAAGTTCCAGATTTTACATCTTCAATATATTGCAAGATGGATGTATTCAGATTCATTTAGTTCATCTTGGGGGCACGGACATAATGTTCACGGAAATTCTTTAATGATTCAATTAGTTTTTTATCATGAGGAACGAATTCATCTTTTCTTAATTCTGCCAATGATTTTTCTTGAGATGTGATTTCTTCAGAGGAGAGATCAATTTGATCAAGAATATCAAAATACTCAAGCATTTTCTTAACACGTCCAACATGTTCACTATGATCTTCAAGATCAATCTTCATTAATTTCGCAACTCTGATTATTTCCTCTTCATCAACCAATTTTTTTTCCTACGGTGTTAGTCTATCAACATCTCTTGGATAAAATGTTGTATCTCTAATATTTTCAGTTCCAGTTAGCGCCATCATTAATCTTTCAAGACCGATACCACAACCTGCATGTGGAGGCACACCAAAATCAAATATGTTGAGGTGGTATCCAAATGAATCCACATTCATTCCTTTGTTTTTCATTCTATCTTCTAATTCAGATTTCTTTTCAATTCTTGTACTGCCTGAAGATAACTCCAAATCGCCCCACATTAGATCAAATGATTCTGAAATCTTCTGGTCGTCTTTTTTTACTTTCACATAGAATGGTTTTGGGCCCATTGGCCAATCAATAATAAAGTAAAAGCCTGCCAATCCAATTTTTTGTAGATTTTTTGGATACAAATCGTCACCCCATTGTGTCTTTACACCTGCAGCTTGCATCTTTTCTATCAAATCTGCATATTTGTAACGAGGGATTTTATCAGGTATTTCTGGGATTTGAAAATCAACATTTTCATTTTCTTTTGCAAAATTTTGAACTGTAGTAACACATGTTTTTACCAAGTCTTCAATTCTATCCATAATATCATTATAATCCACATAAGCTTCTTCAAAATCAACAGATATCGCTTCAGACAAATGTCGATTTGTTCGAGATGGTTCTGCTCTAAATATTGGAGCAATTTCAAAAACTTTTTCAAAACTCATTGTTAGTTGTTCTTTATACAATTGAGGACTCTGAGCTAGAAACGCTTCTTTATTGTAATAAAATATTGGAAATAATGCAGCGCCACCTTCTGTTGCAGTCGCAATCATTTTTGGAGTATTAATTTCAACAAAGTCTTGTTTTGATAAATAATCTCTAATTGCCTTTAATGTTAAACTCCTTGCAAGAAATATTTTTTGTAAAACTGTTCTTCTGAGATCAATCGCTCTTACTTCTAATCGAGTGTCGATATTTTTAACATCTTTTGCATATGGCTCAAATGGGGCAATTTTTTCAACATCTGAGAAAACTCGCATTTCAGTAGGAATCACTTCTATGCCAGTAGGAGACTTTTCATTTTTTCTTGTTTTGCCAACTACCGCAATTGAAGAATGTTGTTTCAGAGTAGAAAGTTTTTCGCGTATATCGTCATCACATTCACCACTCTTTGTAATAATTTGGATACTGCCTAATTTATCACGGATTGTTGCAAAAGCAATATTTCCATGACCCCTAACAGTTAGAACCCATCCCATAACAACTACTTCAGTACCTTCATCAAGTGAATTCAATTCGATAGAATAATGGGTTCTTCTGAGATCTCCCAATTCAGTTCCAATCATTTAGTTTAGAGTAATTTTTTGGGTTTATTTTACATTTGGTTTATACAATTTTTATTTCAGAATACAGTTTAGATCATATGAA
>JABHJJ010000154.1 GCA_018691945.1 Candidatus Nitrosopelagicus sp.
AAAAAAAGATTTTAAAATTAATAGAATCTAATCTCGAAAAATATAATTATACATAAATAAAACAACGATACACATTCAGGATGGCACGTAGAGCAAATTCTCAAAGAGGTTTGTCTATGAAAAGCAAGTTGATTATGATTGCAATAATGTTTGTAATTATTAATCTGATATTTTATTTTGGATTTGATTCATCTGATGAATCAGCACAAAATCAAGAATTTGATAGAGACATAAAGTTAAATGGTAAAATCCAAAGTGATTCACAAGATTATTTGCTTCAGAGAATAAATGAGAATTTAGACGTATCTTAATTTCAACAAATACTAAGTGTAATTTTTAA
Organism: Candidatus Nitrosopelagicus sp.; assembly: GCA_018691945.1. Lineage (GTDB taxonomy): Archaea > Thermoproteota > Nitrososphaeria > Nitrososphaerales > Nitrosopumilaceae > Nitrosopelagicus. The sequence goes on from JABHJJ010000154.1 coordinate 341, forward strand.
TTTAGTAATATTGATGCATTTGTCTCTGTTCTAATCCTTCTTGTTCAAAATGATTATGGTTTTTTCCAGGATCATGGTGAGCATGAACTACTCCGTCAACATGACAGTGTGTATTATCAATTATATTCTTCATGAAGACATCATTTACATTAAGAATTAAATTTGTTGCTTCAACTGCAGTTTTGAAGATTTGTTGTTTGACAGCCACAGTTTCGATGATTTTTGATGATGACATATCAGAAATATTTCTTGTTTCAGAGTTAATCCCATACCATTTAATTTTCCCATTCGAGTTTGCAAGTTTTGCTTGTAAGCATGTTTTTGTGTCTAAAACATCCATTCCTACATTTTTAGCTAAAGTTAGCGGTATTTGTAAAATTGCATCACCAAATTTGTCGACAACCACCTGTTCTTTACCATCAATAAATACAGATTGTTTTTTAATTTTTTGTGATACAAGTCCTTCTACCGAACCTGCACCATATACAACAAATGGACTTTCGATAAAATTTTGCAGCACATGAAATGCATTTAAAATATTCCTATGGAGTTCGTCTAGATATCGCTTTGAATTCGCTCTTAACAATATAGTTACAGATTTTGGGGATTTACCTTCTACAAACACCATTGGATCACCACCAACAGTTTTTTCATATATTTTTCTTGCAAACCCTAATTCATTAGGAGAGATTTTTTCAATACTTTCACAAGTTTTGGCGCCAACTGCTTTTTCTAGCCACCACAAATCATTATACTTTACACGTCTCATTGAAATTATTCCTTTTTTTGCAAGAGATTCTTGAACGAAATCATTTACACCTTTTCTAGAGATTACTACATTAGCACCAGAATTAACAATGTTTTCTACAAGATGATCAAGATCATTATTTTCTTGAACAAGAAATTGACTCATTTGTTCAGGTGATGTAATCTCAATTTCTGATTCACATCTTGTTTTCATTGTTTCTAATGATTCATTGATTAAGAGAATTTTTGCATTATTGATGCATTTTGGCATTGCTGAACTATCTATTGTTTTATCAATCAGAGTTCCTTTAATCAGTTGGATTTGAGTTACATTTCCAATCTTCTCTTCAATTTTAATATCATCTATGGATAGATGATGGTTTTTTAAATCTGCAACATCAAGTGAGGCCTCAATAATCATATCAACTATCTTCATTTGATCTTCTTGCAAATCAAAGATTGTCTTTCCAGTAATACATGTGATTAGTAATTCTCTCATTTTTTCCAAGTTGTCATTATTTTGTTTAATTTTAATTTCATCTAAAGAGTTCAAGGCCAAATCAAGCCCCATTTCATATCCTCGAAGTATCGTTGCAGTTGGAATTCCCAAATTTAGTAATTCTTTTGCATTTCCCAATAGACTTCCTATCAAAATAGCTGTAGATGAAGTACCATCTCCAACATGTGTATCAACAGTATTTACTGCCTCGATAACAGATTTGGCTGCAGGATGGTCGACATCAACTTTTCTTAAAAATGCACCACCGTGTTTTGTCAGAGTGTCTTCTCCAAGTATATCGATATACATTTTTGACATTCCTCGAGGACCAAGGCATGTTTTAACTAGATCAGCTACAACCATGCCTGAGAGAAGATTGTACATTTGTGCTTCGTTGGTTCCAACACGAGATATATCATCATCTAGTAATCCAGGATATTTCATAGTATTTTTTTCGCCTATCTATTTAAAAATATTTGAATTGATAGATCTAAAATAAACGATCATATCATTAGGTTTCATTCTTTTTTCTTCAATCTCTCGAGATAATCTTTTTCATATTCCGCTAGATCAGAATTATCAGAATTGTCGGGCGGGTCTGAACTACTTGAACCTCCACCCATGGCATTACTTTCATCGCCAAAGTGTTTCAAATCTTCTCCAGCAATCACATCTTCTTCTGGTGGTACATAATATCTAACATCATGTCTAGCTTTTCCTGGATACTTGTGTTGTGTGGCATATGCAACTAGAACAAACACAATTAATGAAACTATTGGAGGAATCATTGTATCTAATCCCCACCATTCTTCTGGCATGGTCCAAAAGAATTGTAATCGTAATACAGATCCTATAAGTAATGCAGCAATAGTTGCAGGCATATTTGCCTTTTTCCAGAAAAGTCCTAATGTTAACGGAACAAATGCACCTGCAAACATTATATCAAATGCTAAAATGAGATAAACTCCTGGTGCGGGAACAAAATAACCAATTGCGGTTCCAATTACCATCATTGGAATTATTACGATACGTGTAGTACTAAGTAACTTATTGTCACTCCAATTAGGTTTGTTCATCCATCGTCTTCGGATAATTCTCTGCATGAGATTCCTAGAAATTACACTTGAAATAGCCAATAATCCACCACTCGCAGTTGACATTGATGCACCTACAACACCCATCAAGATTCCTGCACCAATGGCAAACGGCATATGTTGAGTAGCAAGTAGAGGTAATGCTAGATCAGGTATTGTGTCTGCAGGCAAGTAATAGAATGCAACGATGCCCAACATGCTAGTTGGTATTACGGTAAACATTGTTAGTGCACCGCCCATTATCGAACCTCTTCGTGCGGTTTTCGGATTCTTGGCAGCAAACACCCTTTCCATGAAATCTAACGCGATAATATCTCCCAAGCCCAGCGCAAATATAGCACCCCAGTTAAGCAGAGCCCCATTGGCAATATCAAACATTCCTGAAAGATCCATGAATGCTGCCGGCGCATTATTGTAAATTACATCCCAAGGTGTATCTGCAAATCCTCCTAAGAAGAAAAGGAATGCAGCCCAGAACGATCCTATCGCCAAATATACTTGAAATAGATTCGTATACGCAGACGCAAATAGGCCCCCTGAAATGGTGTACACTACAACAACAATTGCAGCAATTGCAATTCCATAGAAATAATCAATACCGAAAACAATTTCCAAAATAAATCCACATGCAGCCAGATTTCCCGCAACGAGTATTAAGAAACTAATTATCATTAATA